>JAUIEQ010000044.1 GCA_030429785.1 bacterium | reverse complement strand
TGGTGATCGTGAGTTCTGGTTCGTATTTACCACCGTCTTCTTGTGCGTCACAAATATTTTCAGGAAGATTGTATTTGCGCACAACTGATTGTGAGCCATGCATGATGATATTCTCCAACTCTTCTTGGTTGAGGTCGTATTGATTGTAAGTGCGTTGCTTGAGCCCAAGCCAGATGAGCAGTCGTCCGACGTATCCATGTTCAGGTTGCATGAAGCTTTTGAAATATGCAAAAACTGCGCGAAGCTTGTCTTCAGTTAGTTCATCGCGAGTAAGGTCAGTTGCAAGTATCGCCATGCCGCAATTGAGTGACGGAGAAGAGAGTGTTGGAATAATTGCATTATCGACCACAGTTGCGAATGATGATGGGCCTTCAGTTTTCTTTTTTTGGTGAATATCAGGCAATGCAACTAGTTGCTTGACATTTGGCAGATTACTGATCTCATTAAGTTTTTGTTCCAAAACATCATTGATATGCAAGTTACTGACGATGGTTATTTTTTGATTCATTTTGATTGTAGGTTGTATATCTTCTGTATGCATCTTAGCATATTATTGCTATCACTAAAAAGTTTTTAGTATTGACAATAAAAACATTTTTTGATATAAAAAAGAGTCCTTTAATATTTTGAATAGACCTAAACTCAAAACGATTGGAGATAAGATGGGTTATTTTAAAAGCAAAAGTTTTATATCGGCAACTGTAGTAGGTGTGATTCTTGGGTTTTTGATATCTCCCCGAGTCAGTCATCGGCTAAGTTATCAGTCTGAAGGTGGTGAACAAGTCTTATATTCAACACCGCATATTTTGGTGCCTTGGTTTGCTCAAGGAGTATCTTCAAGCACAATACCGCTTAATATTTTTTTACCTGAATCCAACAGAACATCTGCAGAACAGAACAAACTGGGAAGTGTATTATTAGGAACTCAGATGTTTCCAAGTTCTGAATATGTGTTACAGCAGGATTCAGTTGGCGACTGGTTTTTGTGTCAGTCAGAGCGTACATACCGGTATTTTACTTGGAATTTTCCAGTGCAAATTTGGTACGGAAGTCCTGTTGAAAAATAAAAGTATTTAAGACAGCGAAAAGCTGTCTTTTTAATACGGTGTAACAAAATCACTTTTGATTCGTCTACATATATGTACGCCATAGATACGTGTAATGGCGTTTATTTTTTTGTGTATGAAACAAGTAACCAAACAAACCTATAGATTATTTTGGCACCATATACGTCCGTATAGGCTGCGTTTTTTTGCTATTCTGACAGCTGTAGCAATTGCGGTTAGTTTGCAGCTTACATTGCCGCTATTTTTGAAACGATTTTTTAATACATTGGCGGACAGTGCTGCTATTGGTCTTGAGTCAGCTGCGGGTGAGCTGATTACTATTTTGCTGACTATCTTGGCTATCGACGCAGTTGTGTTTGTGTTGTTTCGAGCTAGTGGTTTTGGCAATGCGTCATTGCATTCATATGTGATGCGCGATGTTTTGAACACGTGCTTTGAGTATGTGCATCAGCATTCACATCGGTTTTTTATCAATACATTTGTTGGTTCACTCGTGCGGCAAACATCTCGACTTGTGCATGCGATTGAAGATATGATGGATAAGTTGTATTGGGATATGATACCGCTTGTGATTCGTCTGAGTATAATTTTGACGGTTATATTTTTCAATAATCGACTGATTGCCGGCATTATGCTTGCTTGGATTATAGTGTATATGGCGATTAATTATTGGTACTCAGTATTCAAATTACAATACGATACACAGCGTGCTGAAGTAAATTCAAAAACCACAGGCTATTTGGCAGATACGATTACTAATAATGCTACGATCAAACAATTTGCAGCACTTCCGTTTGAATTCAAATCATACAAAAAACTCACGGAAGAATGGCGTAAGATAAATGTTTTTTCGTGGAATTTAAGTGAGTTATCTGAAGGATTTCAAGCATTTTTGATGATGGGTCTTAATTTTGGTGTCATGTTTGCAGCTGTGCATGCGTGGAAGCGAGGACTGTTGACTATTGGTGACTTTGCGTTGATTCAAGCGTACTTGATTCAGTTATTCAATCAGTTATGGGGCTTTGGTCGGGTAATTAGGCAGATTTATGAGCGGCTGGCTGATGCAGAAGAAATGGTAGAGATTCTCAATACTGATCATGAAATCAAAGACAAGCCACAGGCAACGCAATTAGTGGTTACCAACGGAGCAATTGAATTCAACAAAGTTCATTTTGCATACAATGAAACGCGAGTTGTGTTGCCAAAGCTTGATCTTGCTATTGCAGCTGGTGAAAAAGTTGGGTTGGTTGGTCCAAGTGGCGCAGGAAAATCAACAATTGTGTCATTATTATTCAGAAATTTTGACGTGACGTCAGGAGCGATTTGTATCGATGGACAAAATATTGCAGACGTTACTCAGTTGTCTTTGCGAGGTCAACTAAGTTTGGTTCCACAAGATCCAGTATTATTTCACCGAACACTCAAAGAAAATATTCGCTATGGAAAACGTGATGCGACTGATACTGAGGTTGTGCAAGCAGCACAGCTTGCGCATTGTCATGAGTTCATTACACAACTACCAGATCAATATGCAACACTGGTTGGTGAGCGAGGGGTGAAGTTGTCAGGTGGTGAGCGTCAACGTGTGGCTATTGCTCGAGCGATTCTCAAGAATGCGCCGATACTCGTGCTTGATGAAGCGACAAGTAGTCTTGACTCTGAGTCAGAGTTAATGATTCAAGATGCGCTTGATTCGTTGATGCAAGATAAAACAGTACTTGTTATTGCACATCGTTTGTCTACGCTACTGCAGATGGACCGAATTATAGTAGTTGATCAAGGAAGTGTTGTTGAAATGGGGTCGCATACAGAGTTGCTCAACAAAACAAATGGCGTGTATAAAAAGTTATGGGAATTACAAGCCGGCGGTTTCTTGGCTGAGTAAGATGAGACAATCCTGTTTGTAGCAGGATTGTTTTCTTTTTGGAATGCGTTACTATTGATATATGATCATACATTTTTTCACCAAAGGTGACATGAATATGGCAAGCTCTCGATTTCGAGTGCATGTGATGGCTCAGGAGCTTTTCAAGCAAGGACAATCAGTTATAGTTCATATTCCGCGTATACAAGCGTGGTGGGATGTTAGTGCGGCTCGGTTTGGTGAATTGCGTGCGACTATAGCAGCCCTGCGAGCAGTTTCGGCTGATGATGTTGTATATTTGCACAAAACAGTTTTTCAGGTTGATTTTATTCTGGCTGTTGTGGTATTTCGAATGGTTTCTCGCGCTAAGATTATTTTTGATTTTGATGATGCAATATTTTTGCATTCACGATACAAAACAATGATATTACTTCGTATAGCGCACGGTGTGACAGTTGCTAGCCATTTTAACTTGGCATTTGCGCAGCGGTACAATCACAATTGCATAGTAGTGCCAACAGTATTGCAGGCTGATGTGTATAAGCGATTTTCTGCAGACCACACAACTACCAATGTGCCAGTTATTGGGTGGATTGGTAATGCGCGAGGTCATTATGATAATTTGGCATTACTTGAACCAGTGTTATCAGAGCTTGCATGTCATCATGATTTTGAATTCGTACTAATTGGTGCTCGTGGGAATGAACGAGTGCATGCATTATTTGCAAATAAGCAATACCGTGTTCGTATTGTAGAGAATTTGAACTGGTCAGATCCGAGTGACGCACCCCGACATATTCAGGAATTTGATATTGGTGTGATGCCATTGCTTGATACACCGTTTAATCGCGGCAAGGCAGCATTTAAGGCGCTTGAGTATATGGCGTGTGGTGTGCCGGTTGTTCTCTCAGCAGTGGGTGAGAACAAGCGTGTTGTAACACATAAAAAAAATGGCATGTTGGCAAGCACTCAAGACGAGTGGATGCAAGCGCTCACGCTTCTGCTCAAAGATGCTACTCTTCGAAAAAAACTTGGACACGCAGGTCAAGTTTTTGTTCGCGATCACTATTCATATACAGCAGTTGTGCCACAGCTCCTCGAGTTTATTGCTACGCTTTGATTACTTCGAGTTCAACATACATCGTGCGTGCGATATTCCAAAAATGATGTAAGAAAAATGAGCGTTTGCATGGCAAAAAGCGTACCCATTTTTTTGACCAAATGTAGGTCAATTTTTTTGTGCGAAAGTTCATATCAAAATTATATTCAGGTAAGTTAAATTGTTTGGCAGCATTACCGGCAAAATACTCAAATGTTCGTTCAGTAAAAAAGCTCACATGCGTCGGGTCTTTGAAAGCACCAATTGATTTGAAGTAGGGTACTTTGATTTTGATAACTGCGCCGTGTTGGCAAACACGATACAGTTCTTGCATGAGTGCAACAGTGTCTGGAATATGTTCAAAAAAATGAAATGCAATCACACCAGTCACAGTGTTGTCATGCATCGGAATGCCGTTATTGATATCGCAGACAATATCAACTTCTGGCAAATCAAGAATGTCTAGATTGAGGTAACCTTGCTTGGGATATGCACCACCACCAAGGTTGAGCCCCACGTCTTTATGGTCATAAAAATCCATACTATTTTGTTTTTGAATTAAAAATTATCCACGTGCCAACAGTTGAAACCAGCCGGCCGATTACTTTGCCAAGTACTGCGCCTAGTATACCGTACTGCGGAATCAGAACAATGTACAGTCCAATTTGAATAAAAGGAAAAATAGCATTGGTGAGGTATACGGATTTTTTTCGTTTGGTAGCTTCTAGGGCATAACTGAGGAAGCCAAGTGGCACGGCAAGTAGCGAAAGTGCAAAAATTTGTGAAAACTGAACAGATTCATTGTATTGCGGAAAGAGAAGGTTGTACACAAATGGAGCGGCAGCGATATACATGAGTGCGATCAGGATGGTGAGGGCGATGAGTTTGAGCAACTTGGTTGGCAAAGTTTTGCGCAATGTATTTGCAGTCGATGTTGCGAACTTTGGAAAAGCAACTGCGGTCATAGAGTTGAGCAGTCCTTTGAGTTGCTCAACTGGCGCAATTGCAAATGAATATACCGCAAGACTAACTGGACCGAGAAAATGATACAAAAGCACACCGTCAAGATAAAATGCAATGGTTTGCGGAATTTTTGCTGCAGTTAAGTGAATGCCGTATGTGATGCTGCCAGGCTCTGTTCTGGTGCCTTTGGGGATTGTGCGCAGAATTTTTAGCTGATACCAAAGATTCGGTAAACCATTTGCCAGCATGTATCCAGCTACCATGATGAGTGTACCAATTGGTATACTGGTGTCAAAAAAATAATTACACGCAACGACAATGAGCATACCAGCTAGATATACGACTTTGGCACGAACGTTGATGATTGTTTTTTGCTTGAACTGTTTTTTGCCATTTAAGTACGCGCGCCAATTGCCAGTACCTTCTACAAATGGAATCAGTAACGCACCGACCGCAAGGCTCATAGCTATTGCTATGTCTGCTTTGATGAAGAAAAAATACAACGAGCTGATAACCCCAATAACTGTAATGCCAAGAGTTGATAGAAAAATAATTTTTGCTTGTCGCTTGTAGGTATAATCATATCCGCGAGCAACAGCACGGGTCATCGCAAAACTCATACCAGAGAGTGAAAAAAACCCAAACATGCTCAGGAAACTGAGAATGTAGCGGTAATTTCCATAAATATCTTTGTCTATATACCGAGCGTACAAGATAGACAATCCAAGGCCAGTAACAATACCTAAGAGTTTGTTGAGATTGAGCCAAAATGTTCCACTGGCCAAGTACACCATGTCAGTGCCGGTGTATGTTTGTGTCCAGCGCAAGAATCGATACAGTTGTTGTTTGAATGTGTTCATTTTTGACAAAAATTATTTAGTTGCCTACACTGATATATTAATTGTACCTTACTATTATCGACAATGAAATATGAAAGGAGTTTGTTGTGGCGAAGAAACTACCACTGGTAAATAGGCGGCGTAACCGTAGTAAGCGCTCAAAAAAGCTAAAGCCAAAACAAATGATACGAAAGTTTTATGCCGAGTTTGGTTTGCCTCAGGCTAAAGCGTTGTTGAACGAACTTGATTTTGAAAAGTATGATTATGAAGTGCATTTTAGCTATTATGTCGCAGGAGCTCATACAGAAGCGCCAGGTTTTCCCTTGGAACATTTTTTGGAATCGATGATGCGAGGGTTTGCACAGTCAGAGTATTGGCTGCAGAGCATGGTATCGTCAAACCCCAGAGCCTATGCTAAGGCGAAGAGGATAGCTTTGCTAATCATTCCAACTCCAAAAAACCAAGATCCCGGTAATTAACAACCGGGATTTTATTGTCCAACAAATGTGACAACCGTGTTGATTGTTTTTAAAATAATCGATATGTCCAGATACCAGTTTCGGTTTTTGATATAGTAGAGATCGTGTTGGAGTTTTTCAATTTGATCTTCCATGGTATTGCCATATTTGTAACTCACTTGCGCCCAGCCAGTAAGACCTGGTTTGACAAGGAGGCGTTGTTTGTAGAACGGCAAATCCTTGGTTAGTTTTTCGGTAAACTCAGGGCGCTCTGCTCGAGGTCCAACAAAGCTCATATCTCCTTGTAAGATATTCATGAGTTGTGGTATTTCATCAAGCCGCGTCGTGCGCATGAGCTTGCCAATCTTGGTAATACGCGAATCATTGTCAGCCGACCATGTCGGCCCAGTATGTTGTTCAGCATTGTCAATCATTGATCTGAACTTGATAATCGTAAATGGTTTGCCTTTGTAACCAAGTCTGACCTGGCGGAAAAAAACAGGGCCAGGTGAGTTGAGCTTGATTGCTGCTATGATTATCGGATAAAACGGCAAAGTGATGATCAAA
>JAUIEQ010000043.1 GCA_030429785.1 bacterium | reverse complement strand
TCAATCTGTAGGCACGACACTTGTACGGGGCAGTGCAGCAGGCTTTGCTGATAGTACCAACGTTGATGTTGTTGTGACATTTGTTGAGTCTCAGCATTGGCCGGCATGTAATACTGCATGTATGAATCCAGAAATCGGTATTCAGTTTAATGATGTAGTAGACGCGAGTACCGTTGGTGGAAGTATTGTTGTTGGGGAGTGTCTAGATGCTACCTGTTCTGCATTGTCGCCATTGTCATTTAGTTTTTCAACAGCTGGAAATCAAATTATTGTTAATGTTCCGACCTTGCAACCCAGCACAGAGTACAGAGTAATTGTTCGTGGTGATCATGCAGGTTTTGCTGGGGTGAGAAGTGATGATGGAGCGCTGTTTGGTGAGCTGACGTACGACGATCCAACATATAATGGAATCAATGGAAACGACAGTTATTCATGGACATTTACTACAAATGACCAAGTGTGTAGTTTGACTGGAGTTGATGTCGTGCCATCATCAGTAGTTTTTACAAACGGTGGTGCTGCTCAGTCACTTGCAGCCAAGGCTTTGAGTGAGCAAGGCTGCACGGCTAGTCCGTATATTGATCCTTGGGATTATTCATGGGCATGGCTTAGTTTTGACACAGCTGTAGTCACAGCTGCTAACACATCAGATCCTGTAACCACTATTACAGCTGTTGGTAATGGCGGTGCTCAAGTTGAGTCAGCGACATCTGGATTTGCTGATGTTGCTGATGTGACCGTTACTATTAGTGGTAGTGTTGGCGCATCGTGTGATGCTGATGGTGATACCGGAAATGGTATTTGTGTTGCTAGTAGCACCTATTGTAACAATGATTTGTATTGTGAAGAAAGTAGTTGTACCTGCCAAACTCCCGCTGCACCAACTGTGCTGAGTGTTGAGCCAGGGTCTGGATTTTTGCAATGTCGTAATAGTGTATTCAAGGTTGTGTTTGATCAGCCAATGAAGCATGCTAATGCAGCTAATTTTTTTAGAATTGATGATATCGGTGCTGGTGGCACAATTCCGCATAGTGTTGCGGCATATGATGTTTCCGTGGGTGATGAAGGATGCACCTGGAATGATGGTTGTTCGGTTTTTGTTATTTCACCAGCGCAATTACTACCCCCATCCTCATTGATTGACTTGGTGGTCTTGGCAGGTATGCAAAGTCAGTATAATCAGTCTGTAGGCTCAGATATAGGGTATGGGTACACAACCGGAACCGAGGTGTGTGAATTGGATGGGGTTGAGATCTTCCCGGGTTATTGGAGGTTCACATCTGAGATTCCGCCGAATAATAGCATTGACTATGTTGCCTTTGCGTATAGCAACAACAACGGTAGGGTGTACCTGAGTCCAATTCCAGGAGTGTATAATTGGTCGTATTTGTGGACTGAGGATGATCCAGCCGCAGTCATTGCAGTTGATGGTACGCCTACTGACGGAGTAAATACTGTCTCTGTGCCAGCTCGAGCACAAGGAATCGCTCATGTGCAAGTGGACGTTACTCTAACAGAAGATACTGTTTTTGCAGGAGCGCACATAGGTCGAAAAGTTATAGACATAGCAACTGCAGATGTTTTTGTATGTGATTTTCCATGGCCAGAGCCGCCGCCTCACGCTATTGGGTGGGATGCTGAAATGAAATACTGCCGAGGTAATGTTGGGGATACGTTGTTGCCTGCTCTAGGCGCTGCAGTTGATCTGACGACAAGCGGAGACTTATTGCTGGATAGAGCATTTGTTGTGCAGCACGATCCTGATGACATCCCGCTTGGTGGTTCAGATATTGTTGGTATTCGAGTATATGATAACCCAAATCATATTTCTGCAGCTGGTTGGTATGAGTTACAAGATTTTCCACAGGGATCACCTCGCTCAGCAGTAGTTGACGGCTATCCAGCGGTTGTTGATGGAGTAACTACCTATGTTCATTTTGTTGATGTCAGAGGCTCTGTTGCGTATTCATATATTTTGGTTATTTCGCATAATCAAGAGGCTGTTTCTGAAACCATTGAAATTTATAATCAACTATTAGATAACATACAATTCAATGTCACGGCTTTGACTGCTCAAGGCAAGCAAGATATCCAACAGGATATGCTTCGGATTGGTGGTATGGGGAAGGTAATTCAGTTGATTCAGGATGGTTTTGATGGAAACCTTGATCATCAACAATCATCTGTTTCGCGTGGAGATTTTTCAATGGCAGCATTGGTAGAGGTTGGTCAATTGCCAGATCTTTCTTCTGGAACATTTATTCCGGGAATGACCACAAGTCGCTGGCCGCAATCATGGCAAGGTGTTTTGGGTAATGCATTAGGCGCTCGATTGCCGGTTGATCCTTTGAATACATTTAGTTTTTGTCCGGATCAGTATGATCAAGCATCGTGTTTTAATACAAATCTTGATCCGCAGTTTTTCTGTAATGAAGGATCTCATATTTACATTTATACTGACGGATATGTGTATGGAAATCTAGAATATAAGGGAATTACTTGGAATGGCGTAGGGGGTTCAGGGGATGATACGTGTGGAAGTTTTGCTATGTCGTATGATGGCAGCACGCCACCACCGTTGTTCTCTGGTACCGCGCCAGCGGTTACAATTGAATCAAGTACACCAAGTAGTGGTGGGTCTATAGTTGCTGTTGACTATACTGTTTCGGCAACTGGGGTTGCTCGGTATTTTGTCGATGGTTCACTTGTTGAAAGTCGTTCAGTAGGTCCTGGTTTGAAAACATATACTTTTTCAGGCTTGTCTGGAACGCATACATTAGAGATTGTTGTGAGTAACTCATATGGCAGCTCTTCAGATAATATTTCATATACAGTAACGTCAGAGCCGCCAACTGTCAGTATCGAAAATCCAGCAAATGGTTCTGCTGGCGGTTCAGCAGTTACGATTTCATATACTAATAGCAAAAGTGGCGTTGTTACCTGCAGCGCTTCAAGTGGTCAGTCGGTAACGTTGAATAATGTGCCGCCAGGTTCAAGCTCGTGCCAGTTGACTGGACTGCCTGAGCAATCGCTTACGTTGACAGTTGATCTTGTGGCTAATGATGGTAGTGGAAGTGCAACTGCCGATATCGCGTATACTGTTTCAACAACAGCTCCAAGTGATACGGAGTCACCTGAAGTAGTTAGCTTTTCCGTAACAAGTGGTTCGGCAATTATTGATTGGCATGTTCAAGACAATGAAGCCTTGAGTAGAGTGGAGATTTGGAGAGCAGCAGATAGCGGATTTGGGTCTCCTGGGTCTTTTGCGGAAATACCTAGTCTTCAAACCGATGTTAGTGGGTTGCTTGACAATACAAGTCAAGTTATTGACTTTCCGAGTGTCGGCACGTGGTGGTATCGAATACGGGTATATGATCAAGCTGGAAACTTTGTTGATTCAAATACTCAATCAGTTTTTGAAAGTACGAGCGGTAGTGTTCCGGCAACGCCAACAGGACTTACAGCAGTATTTGATGACGGCGGAGGAACATCAACGATGTTTGTTCAATTGCGATGGACCGACACAGCAACCGATGAGGATGCTTTTGTGATCGAACGGTCAGTTGGTGACCTGGGGTCATTTATAGAAATCGGTAGTGTAGCAGCGGAGGTTGAAGATTTTCAAGATTTTGATATTACTGTGGGAAATACGTATTATTACCGTGTGCTTGCTACAAAAGGTTCAAGCAATAGCCTGTTTAGCAATACCGCAAGCGTGATTGCAAGTGTTGACATTACAGCGCCGTTGGTTGGGACATTTACCAGCCAGCCACGCGCAACTGATGATGCAGTTACCTTTAGTTATACAGTGACTGACAACCAAGATTTGGAGTCTGTGCAACTACGTAGAGCTGCTGATAACGGGCTTGGCTCTGGTCCAGATGTAGGTACTTGGGTAACAGTACAAACTGATTCAGTTAATGACTTAATCGCGAGTAGTAGTTTTTCAGATTTACCAAGTGACGGTACGTGGTGGTATTCGCTGATTGTTACTGACGCAGCAGGTAATACGACCAATACGCAACTTTCAGCCTTAGGACCATTCACAAAAACAACAGGTGCAAGCGGCGGGTTTTCTGTATTGAAGAATGTTTTGGCTCGTTTATTATTACCTTTGATTTCATAGTTTATGGAACCGATTGATGAGCTAACAAGCAAAAGTTCACAACGTTTTTCCACCGCTCGGTTGCTAGTATTGCTGGGAGGAGTGTTGGTTGTTGCCTTGGTGATTGCAGTTGTGTGGTATTTTTTTCTACGCAACGATTCCTACAACCTACCTTTTTTTGGATCTGCTGAGGTGACATCAGAAATAACATCTACACAAAAAGCCGAGGTTCAGCCTGAGGCGGTTGAGTCTCTTGATGATGATGCTGATGGGCTGTCGAATGAATTGGAGCAAGAATTAGGAACCAATGATAAATTGGCTGATACAGATGGAGATGGTATTTTGGATGGAGAAGAGCTCTATGGATGGAAAACAGATCCTTTGAAAAAAGACACTGATGGCGATGGTTTGTCTGACTATGATGAAGTTAAGGTATTTTTTACTGATCCGTTAGAACAAGACACTGATGGCGATGGATATTCTGATTACGTCGAGCTTGGCAATGGGTATGATCCAGCAGGTGGTTAATAGTTTTGCAGGTTAGGTGATTGTATTGGTATGTTGATGGCTATGTTTGTGAGTAGTATTTTAATTGGAATGCAAAAAATAGCCCAGTAGAATGATTTTGTGCTATAATAATATCTACTATTAGTTGCTAATATTACGCGCATGTTTGATGATGTAAAAAATAACTCAGTTCCAACTACCCCGCCTACCAATCAACCCCCGGCAGGCTTGCCAACATCAGATGAGTCTCTTGGTCATAACAATCCATCACCAGCTCAGCCAGAACCGTCTAAGCCAATAGTAGTTGAGGACATGCTTGCTGAGGCCGATTCAGGCATACAAAACCCATCACCAGCTCAGCAGCCGCCAACCACAACGCCATTGCAGCAACAAAATCAAACACCGCCAGCATTGATTGCAAAAGATTCAGGTCAGGCAATGCAAACTCCTCCTGCGGCTGGTGGCCCTCCTCCTGAAATGCCATCATGGCAAGATCATGATCGAGGTGTTGGTACTAAGAAAAAATTACTGTTAATAGGCATTGTTGTTATTGTTGTTTTGTTAGTTGCTATTGGTGGCTATATTGCATATCAGCAGTTTTTTGTTGGGTCAAATTCGTTATTGGCTGAGCCGGATGTGGTTGAGCAAGCACAAGAGCAAGAGCTAGAAACTACACCAGCTGAAGTTGTTCCAGTTGGAGAATTAGGCGGAGCTGATGAAGGTGATGCTGAGACAGGGGAAGTAGGGCAGTTGCCAGTAGATAGTGATGGTGATGGTCTCTCTGATCAAGAGGAGGCTCAATACAATACTAATCCGACATTAGCAGATAGTGATAGAGATGGGTTATTTGATAGAGAAGAAGTTATAACCTGGAAAACAGATCCGCTAAATGCTGACTCGGATGGTGATAGCTATTCAGATGGAGATGAAGTGAGAAATGGATATGATCCGCTTGGACCTGGGACTTTAGAATTTTACGAATACCTTGAGCTCTAAATAAAGCATGTTTGGTAAGAATAAGCACAACCAATCAGAAAGCATAAGTCCAACTCAATCAAAGCTTGCGGATGACCAACCGCAAGCTCCAGTTGATATATACACACTTCCTGAGCGTTTTTTGCCGCATGCTACTGTCAAGCATCATGCGTCAAGTAAAAAACAAAACATTGTACTGTATGTTTTGTTAGGTCTTTTTGTCGTCGTCGTATGCGTCGGTGCTGTTATATGGTACATGTCACAACAACAGCCGCTAGAACCAATAGATTCTGCTGTTACCATTGTTCCAATTGAAGATCGTCAAGTGCCTGAGATAGATACTGACACTGAGTCGACTAGTCCACCGCAACCAATTACTTATGTAGCGCGCAATGCATCAGGAGAAATTACAGGTATTATTACTTTGCAGTTATCAACTCTTGATCGTGAGTTGCGGGATCAGATCACTATTACAGCTTTTGACAAAAGTTTGAACGACACAACTGCTTTTAGTTCGTACTATCGAATATCTCCAAGTGGTCGCCAATTGCAAGACATGGCAGAGCTTCGTTTTGAATATTTTGATACCAATCTTACCAGTGTTATTGAAAATAGTTTACGCGTTGGTTTTAGGCAAGGCAGTGGGTGGAACATTGACGAGCGTACGTTTGTTGATTTGAATAACAACGAGTTAGTTTTGGAGATTGATCAGTTGCCACAGCTTGAGGTTGCAGTTATTTCAAACTTAGATCCAGGCGAAATTGAACCGCCGCAAGAAGATGTTGTTGTGTTTGAACAACAAGAGTTGCTTGGAAGCGATGACGCTGATGGCGATGGTTTGTCCGATACTGAGGAGTTGTTGTATGGTGCGGAGCCTGGATTGCCAGATACAGATCAAGATGGGTATATTGATGGCGATGAAGTGTTGAGTTTGTATTCACCACAAGCAAGCGATTTGACGTTACTTGATGATGAGTTGGTTTCTTTGTATGCAAATTCCCAGTATGGGTATCAAATTCAATATCCAAGCGCTTGGAATGCAAGTCAGTTAGATGAGCTTGGTGCGACGATATTATTTGCTACAGCCGGGAGTCAGTTTATTGAAATTTTGATTGAGGAGCGAGATGCTGACCAGCGAGATGTGATTGAGTGGTATATAGATCAGGTTCCAGGTCTTGATCAAGACAATCTAGTTTTGACAAGTGTTGGCCAGGCTAACATACCGGCTGTGTTGTCGCTTGATGGATCTACGGTGTATTTCTTTCATGATGATTGGGTGGTTGGTATATTATACAACATTGGCATTGATTCAGAAGCGCATTATCTGACGACATGGCAGATGATGCAAGCAAGTTGGCAAGGTACTATTGCTGCTGATGAAGGTGAAAATGTCACTCAAGAA
>JAUIEQ010000042.1 GCA_030429785.1 bacterium | reverse complement strand
TACCGCTTGAGAGTTTTCAGTGGTATCTTGATCTGAGAAAGTATGGATCGGTACCACATTCAGGATTTGGTATTGGATTGGAGCGATTGGTTGGATGGATGTGTGGCGTCAAACATGTGCGAGAAACAATTCCATTTCCACGAATGATTAATAGATTAACACCTTAGTACTATATGAAACCTTTACGAAATATCGAAACCGTAACAAAGATAGGAGAGACTGTTGAGTTGTTTGGTTGGGTAAATACTCGCCGTGACATGGGAAAAATTGCGTTCGTTGATTTGCGAGATCGTTCAGCAGTTGTGCAAGTTGTGCTTGTGCCAGCTGAGCTTGATGAAGCTTCGCAAGCAGTTATGAAGCAAATCAGACCAGAATTTGTGCTCAAAATCACTGGTGTTGTTCAAGAGCGTGGTGCAAAGCAGCAACGCGCTGATCAAGCAACTGGCACTGTAGAAGTATTGGCAAAACAAGTGACGATTATTAACACCTCAGAAACGCCACCATTTGAAATTGATAATGAAGCATTGCAAGCTAACGAAGAATTGCGCATGCAGTATCGATATCTTGATTTGCGTCATGAGCGAATGCAGCATAATATTCGGTTGCGTCATGATATCATTCGATACATGCGTGAGTATTTTTATGATCATGATTTTTTGGAAATAGAAACGCCGTTTATTTCAAAGTCAACACCAGAAGGCGCGAGATTTTTTGATACCATCACGGAATTGGCCAGGAAAGTTTTATGCGCTGCCACAGTCTCCACAGCAATACAAGCAAATGCTCATGGTTGGTGGTTTTGAGCGGTATTTTCAGATTGTGCGATGTTTTCGTGATGAAGATGCGCGTGGAGATCGACAGCCTGAGTTTACACAGCTTGATGTTGAAGTCAGTTTTGTTGAACAGGAAGATATTTTGCAGATGGTAGAGCAGTTGGTCATGGGTCTTGTTGCGGCAGTTGCGCCTGAGAAAAAAATAACGAGCACGCCATTTACAAGACTGACATACGCTGAAGCGATGAGTACGTACGACACTGACCGTCCTGACTTGCGCAAGAATCCAGATGATCCAAATGAGTTAGCGTTTGCATTTGTAGTTGATTTTCCAATGTTTGAATACAAGGCAGGTGATGATCGTTGGGGTGCTGTGCATCATCCATTTACGTCACCACAAGCAGATGATATAGCAAAGCTTGATCATCCTGAGCAGATGGGTGATATCAAGGCATATCAGTACGACTTGGTGTTGAATGGTTATGAGATTGCTGGCGGGTCGATCAGAACGCATGATCCAAAAATATTGCATCGCATTTTTGAATTACTAGGTCATGATCAAGCTGATATTCAAGCGCAGTTTGGTCACTTGTTGGAAAGCTTTAAATACGGTGTGCCGCCGCATGGAGGTATTGCATTTGGGTTAGATCGCTTGATTATGGTATTAGCTGGTGAGCCAAGTATTCGCGAGGTGATCGCATTTCCAAAAACAACTGATAACCGAGATATTTTGATGGATGGTCCAAGTGCAGTGACACAGGAACAGCTTACTGAGCTTGGTTTGAGCATTGCATCATCAGCGCTATAGTGAATGTTCTGCATGTGGTATACTGTGTGTATGCCACATGTTATTTCTTTGGAACAATTTGAGGGACCGCTTGATTTGTTATTGCAGCTGATTGAAAATCAAGAGCTTGATATATCAGAGATATCATTAGCTGAAGTAACAGATCAGTATGTTCAGTATATTCAGTCAACTGAGCTTGACCCGCACGATATTGCTGATTTTTTGTCAGTAGCTGCTCGGCTGTTGTTACTCAAGTCAAAAACATTATTACTGTTTGTCGAAGATGAAGAAGAGGAGGATGAGGAAGACTTGACGCAGCAATTGCAGCTCTACAGTCAGTTTGTTGCAGCTTCAAAACAATTGAATGAATTATGGCAAGAAAGTGATCAAGCCTACGCACGTGAGCGGTTGGTGGTCAAACAGACTGAGGGTTTTGTAGCGCCAAAAAATGTAACAGTTGATAGGATGCTTGTGGCAATGAATGCAGTAGTGGCGCGCTTGCAACCTATGAAGAAGTTACCTGAACGAACGATTAGAAAAGTCATTTCGTTGCGTGAAAAAATTGAGGCACTCAGCAAGCGGCTCAAAAAAACTGTTGCTTTTTATTTTCACGAAACGCTTGAAGAGGCAAATGATCCGCATGAAAAAATTGTTAATTTTTTAGCCTTACTTGAGCTCGTGAAGCAGCGCGAAGCGATTGTCGAGCAACCTGAAATATTTTCTGATATAATGGTAAAACGATTATCATAAGAAATGTCACACGAAATGTTAAAGCAAAATATTGAGGCGCTGTTGTTTGTTGCTGGGAGGCCATTGTCTTTTCAGGCATTGGCAACTGCTGCTCAATGCAAAACTCAAGAAGTTGAGGATTGTATTGCAGCTTTGAACAAGCGTTATGTGACTGCACACAGTGGTTTACAATGTGTTGTTGTTGGGCAGAAAGTTCAGCTTTATACAGCTACTGCGTGTGATGAGTTAGTGAGTAGTTTTTTGCAAGCGGAGCAAAAAACAGAACTCACCAAACCATCAGTTGAAACATTGACTATTATTGCATATCGAGGACCAATAGCCAAAGAAGAACTTGAGCATATTCGAGGTGTTAACTGCAGTTTGATTTTGCGGAATTTATTAATGCGTGGATTGGTAGCAGAGTCTGAGCGTGGTGGTAGTAAGTATTATGAAGTAACGCATGAATTCTTGAGTCATATAGGCGTGGGGTCTGTGGGAGAGTTGCCAGAATATGAAACGTTCCACACGCATGAGCGTATCGAGAATGTACTTGCAGAAAGTGCAGTCGCATCACATTCAGCATCAAAAACTGTTCATGTGCCAGTGGATGAAGTAAGCGCAGAGTAATATGGTCAAGATGCTATTAGCAGTAGCGCTGTTGTTTCAAGCAGCTGGTATAACCACTGATGAGGTTTTGCAACGACAGCATGCGCTTGCTCAGCCGCAGGTAGATGCGCTGTCTGTTAGTGTCGGAGTTGATATTACCGCACACAGTAGTTTGGTTATTGATGTAGCGTCTGGTGCAGTCTTGTGGAGTGAACAAGCTGATGATGTTGTGTCTATCGCAAGTATAACCAAGCTCATCACTGCATTGACCTTGCTTGACTATGGTATGAAATGGGATGAGGTTGTTACAATGCAATCATCTGATCAGCGTGCAGAAGGAGGCAATCGACACGTGTATCTAGGTGAATCATTTGTTGTTCGAGATTTGTTTACGATTGCATTAGTTGCATCTGACAACGAAGCAATAGCGGCATTGATTAGAGCTCATGGATTGAGTGAAGCAGAGTTTGTGGCTCGAGCTAATCAGTGGCTTGACAGTCAAGGTTTGGAGCATACAACAATGATTGAGCCAACTGGGCTTGATGCGCGAAATGTTTCAACAGCGCATGAAGTCGCTCGCCTTGTTCAACTCGCATTTGCTAATCAAGATTTACGTGATGTCGTACAAATTGATACCGGTTTGGTCGAGGTGTATGATAGTAGTCGTGTGGTTAAGGTAGTGAATACAAATCAATTGCTGGATTCACCGTTCGCAGTTATTGCAGGTAAGACTGGTTTTACGGATGAGGCAGGGTATTGTTTGGCTACGTTGGCTACAGTGGATGATCAGCATGAAGTTATTACGGTAGTCCTGGGAGCTGATAGTATTACTGATAGATTTCAGGATACCAAAGCGCTGTTGTACTGGGTTTCAAAAAATTACACATGGGTAGATTAATGATATATAAATATGGATGCAGTATTATTTGTAGCTAACTGGAAGATGAACTTGCGACTTGCTGAGCAAGAGCAGCTTGTTCGTGGTATTCTTGATGCATGCACATTTGCGCCGCAGGTAGAAATTGTGTTGTGTCCGTCGTATACTAATTTGCCTGCTGTTGCTGATATGACAAAACGTTTTCCAGTGCACGTTGGTAGTCAGGATGTTTCGGCGCGTCATGTAGGAGCTTTTACAGGCGAGATTGCTGCTGAGATGTTGAAAGATTTTACAGTAACATATTGTATCGTTGGTCACTCTGAACGTCGAAAATATTTTGGTGAAACAGATGCTGAAATTCGTGATAAAATCAAGGCATGTCTGGCAAATGATATTGTGCCAATTATATGCGTTGGTGAATCATTTGAAGATCGTCAGCAGAATCAACAAGATAGAATAGTTACTGAACAAATCAGACAAGCGCTTCATGGTGTTGTATTGCAAGAAAAAAACCGTATCGTCATTGCGTATGAGCCGGTGTGGGCAATTGGTACAGGTCAATCGGCTAGTCCCGAAGTAGCAGCTCATATGGCACAAGTAATTAATCAAGTGATTACTGACTACTTGCATGATAGTGCTAGTCGTCCTCAGCAACGGCCGTGTGTGTTGTATGGAGGCAGTGTCCAGGCAGATACTATTCAGTCATTTGTTGGTAATGGGTATGCGGGGGTTTTGGTCGGAGGTGCTAGTTTGCACGTGGAGGATTTTTGTCATATGATACAAGTTCTAATTGATTAATATTATGTTGGTACATATTAAGGAGTTATTGGAGCATAGCCAAGCAAATCAATACGCAATTGGCGCATTTAATGTTTATAACCTTGAGTCCGCACTTGGTGTTGCGCGAGGTGCTCAGTCACAGCGATCGCCAGTGATTATTCAAGTATCTGAGAGTACTATTAAATACGCTGGTTTGAAGCCAATAACGCATATTGTTACAACAATTGCAAAAAATATTATCCCAGAAATTCCAGTGGCACTTCATTTGGATCACGGGAAAACATTTGAGTCAGTTATTGAGTGCATTAATGCTGGTTTTACGTCAGTTCATATAGACGCTTCAAGTAAGCCACTTGACGAAAATATCGCAATAACGCAAGCTGTGATTGAGTATGCGCATGAGCGTGGTGTGTATGTGCAAGGTGAGGTTGGTATGATTATTGGAGGTCATGGTGAGACTGGTGAGTTGGATGCTTCTGAAGTGCCGCTTGCAGAACCAGCAGATGTAGCCGCCTTTATCAAAGCTACAAATGTTGACAGTATCGCAGCTGCTGTTGGGACTGCTCATGGTGTATTTACCAATGAAGAGATTCATTTTGATTTATTGACAGAGATTTGTTCTATGATCGAGATACCATTTGTGCTCCATGGCGCATCTGGCGTTTCTGACGATGATATTAATAAGACTGTGGCAACAGGGGTGAATATTATTAATATTGGAACTGATATCAAACATGCGCTTGTGAAGACAATTGTGGCTGAGGCTACAGAGCATCCAGATACAACAGATCCTCGGTCATTGCTCCAGCCAGCTATTGATGCAGTAGCTGAGGTTGTCAAAAATAAGACTGTTTTATTCAAGAGCGCAAACCAAGTATCCGTAGTCTAATATCTGCTTATGAGTTTTATAGAAATAGCATTACTTGTTTTAGCAGTTGCACTTTTTGTGCCAATTGTTGTGGTGTTTGCACGTCATCGGTTAGAAATTGCTGCGATTCAAGTACGAGAGATACCGGAAGAAAAACAACAGAGAGTAAAAGTTATTATGGCCGAGGCACGGTTGCAACGAAAGTTTCAAAAAGTATACGTAGTGATACAAAAAGTACTGCAACCAGTTGTGTCGTTATTCAAAACAATGACGAGTCATTGGCGCGAACGTATTGCCGAGCTTGAAAAGCAGTACAAAATAGAGAAATTGACATTGAAGTCAGCGACACAGAGTGGTCAAGAATCATTGCAGCACAAAGCGCGGCAGTTGCTAACGCAAGCCAAGCGTGATCATGATACACAGCATTTTCAACAAGCTGAAGATTTGTACATTCAGGTCATTCAGCTTGATCCGCAGTCAGTTGATGCTTTCTTAGGTTTGGCTGATGTATATCATGCACAAAAAAAACACGACCAAGCACGAGAGGTGTACCATTATGTATTGAAGATGATGAATGATATTGATGCTTCAGCATTGCATATGCAGGTTATTTCAGAAAAAAGTACTACTGAAGAGCAGCATAATATTGTTGCTGCGCAACGAGCAAATGTACATTGGTCGCTAGCTGGTGTGTATCAAGATGAGAAAAATTTAGCTGCTGCAGAGCGTGAGTTGGACAGAGCGCTCAAACTAGAGCCGAGCAATCCGCGGTACCTTGACGCTCAATTGGATATCAGTATAATGAAAAAGGATAAAATCAAAGCTCAAGATTTGTTTTTCAAGTTAAAAGCCGTAAATCCAGATAATAAAAAATTAATAGCTTTTGAAGAAAAAATAGCTGACTTATAAGCTATTTTTGGATTTTTTAGGCCGAGATAGCTCAGTGGTAGAGCACTTCCATGGTAAGGAAGGGGTCCCGGGTTCAAGTCCCGGTCTCGGCTCCAGCTGATTGATAGGTGCTTTGTTGCTACTGTATTGATCAAGACTGCTATTTGTGCTAGAGTAATGCTACGTGTAGCTCTACGCTAGACGTATTATTACGCAAGGGCAATTTGGGTCGGTACCGAAGCGGTCAACCGGGGCAGACTGTAAATCTGCTGGCATTCGCCTTCGGGGGTTCGAATCCCTCCCGGCCCACCATTCTACGTGTAGCGTAGAATGCCGTTCGTAGCTTTAGCGAAGAAAGGCTATAAAAAATATTATCGATATAGTTTTTCTGTACACTCCGAACGGCAGGTCATTCAGTTCAGTACATATACTGCCAGCATAGCTCAGTGGTAGAGCATCGGTTTTGTAAACCGCAGGTCGTGGGTTCGAATCCCTCTGCTGGCTCCATCTTTCGCTTGTGAAGGATGTCGTTCGAAGCTTGAGCGAAGAATGACTAGTGAAAATAGTGTATTTGCTTAGTTGTCAAGCTACGGATGGCAGGCCAAAATTATATATAGTATTCAATTTTGACTTTTAACTTTTAATGATATGTCTCAGGATTACTTGATTGGTTTTGAGTGTACTGACTGTCACCGAGTCAACTATCACTCAAGAAAAAATGTAAAAAAACTCAA
>JAUIEQ010000041.1 GCA_030429785.1 bacterium | reverse complement strand
AAAATTACTTTTTTAACATGTTTATTTCACTTGTATAACTTAAATATATATATATATATAGTTTGTTTGCTTGCTTGTTTGTTTGTTTATTTGTTTTAGTTAAATTTTTGGGACGAATATTTTTGTTTTTTTTTGCAAGTATTAGCAATTATTAAAAAGCAACCATAGGCGGTTGCTTGTTTTGTCAAGAACAGATCGTCAGTTTCATTGCCAAAACACTGCTAGTTCGATATTATATAGTATATGCAGTCTTTCAAATATTTGATCGTATATATAGCACTGCTCACAGGCATAGCTGGGGGTGTTTTTTTTGGTTTGGCAAGACCATCAATTGCGCAGGATAGTTTTGAGCAAAGTGTTTTGATTAAGTTAGTAGATGGTAATTTATATAAAGTAACTGCACAATCGTTTGCTGAGTATGAGTATTTGTTGCGTGAGTATAGTAGTCAGCCTGAGGTAGAGTACGTTGAGCCAAATTCGCCAGTAGTTATGAGTGCTTTGCCAAATGATCCAGACTATTTCAGACAGTGGTATTTGCCCCACGTTGATGTACCTGAAGCTTGGGATGTGAGTACTGGATCGCATGAAGTTGTAGTTGCTGTACTGGATACAGGTGTTGATATTGATCATGAAGATTTGCGAAGTAATATCTGGGTCAATGAAGATGAGCGACCATACGATCTGATTGACAATGATGCAAATGGTTTGGTTGATGATTTTTATGGATGGAACTTCATTCAAGATAACAACGATGTAGGTCCGGTTTTGAATGGTGCAAACACTACAGCAGCAAATCACGGCACGGTAGTTGCAGGTATTATTGGCGCACGTGGCAATAACAATATTGGAGTAACTGGTATTAACTGGAATGTAAAAATCATGCCAGTTAAAGTGCTTGATAATGTAGGTCAAGGTGATACTTTTGCAGTGACTCGAGCTATTCAATACGCAATTGATCAGGGGGCTGATGTTATTAACCTTAGTTTTGTTGGGGCTGCATTTAGTCAGAGTTTGCAGCAGGTGATTCAGCGAGCATATGACAATGATGTTATTGTAGTTGCAGCAGCTGGAAATGAAGAAATTCATGGTTTGAATTTGAATACCGAACCTGCATATCCTGTTTGTAACGATGGCGGTGATAATGCAGTTATTGGTGTTGCTGCAGTTGATGAAAATAATATACTGACTAGTTTTTCTAATTATGGATCTCACTGCATTGATATAGCAGCACCAGGTAGATTGTTTCATTCAACTAATGTGTATGAAGCGGGTAATGAGTTGTTCGCACAAAAATACGGTAGTGGTTGGAGTGGTACATCTGTAGCAACTCCTGTTGTATCAGGCGTCGCTGCTTTGATTAAGGCAATTAATCCAGAGCTCAAAGCTGCTCAAATACGAAATATCATTGTTAATACAGCAGACTACATAGATGCTGTAAATGAATCACAGTATCGTGGACATATTGGATCTGGTTTAATTAATGCTCAAAAAGCAGTTGAAGCAGCGGCTGCTACGTTGCAAGGTGCTTCTATACAGAGTACTGATGAAGAGTTTTTTGTCTTTGGCCCAGGTCCGGGAGGAGGTCCGCACGTTCGTATTTTAGATATTGCAGGTAATGTACTTGGTCAGTTTTTTGCGTATGACGAATCGTTTCGTGGTGGTGTGCAAGTAACTAGTGCAGACATTGATAATGACGGCGTAGCAGAAATCATCACTGCTCCTGGAGCAGGCATGTCTCCAGAAATAAAAATATTTGATATAGCAGGTAACTTGCGAAATACCTGGTATGCCTATGCGCCAGGGTTTACAGGCGGGGTGCAAATAACTACAGGTGATGTAGATGGTGACGGCCAACCAGAAATTATTACCGCACCACTATCGCAAGGTGGACCTCATGTGCGGGTGTTTGCTCGGCAGGGATTGCTTAAGAGTCAGTGGTTTGCTGGTGATCAGAGCTTGCGAACTGGCTTGAGTATCGCAGTGGGCGATGTAAGTGGAGATGGTTTGGAGCAATTGGTTGTTGGTTTTGGAGCAGGTCTTAGTCCAGAAGTTTTTGTATTTGATTGGCTTGGAAATACACACGCAAGCGTATTTGCGTACAATCCAGTTTTCACTGGAGGTGTGAATGTTGCAATCGTAGAACAATAATACGTATTTAGTAGCACTTATGGTAAGTACGGTGGATCAAAAGAGTAACAACGCAGCAGGTGCAGCACAGCATGTTCGACAATTTGTAACATATTGTGCTGTGGGCGGGGTGAATACCGTTGTTGATTTTGGAACATACTTTATTTTAACTCGTATGTTTTTGTTTTGGTCAGGAAGGTTTCTAGCTGCTAATGTAGTAGCTTTTTTTGTAGCTAATATATGCTCATTTTTTTTAAATAGATCTTTTACGTTTAAAAGTAATAATAAAAATGTACGCAAACAATATATTCGGTTTGTTATTGTATCGCTCGGATATATAGCGCTTGTGCAGTTGTTATTGTATATTGGTGTGATTGTGTTAGGTTTTGGTGATTTGATAGTAAAAGTTTTTGCAACAGCTGTTGGGCTTGTATGGAATTTTTTTGCACATAAGTTTTGGTCATTTGGTGACACTCGTGAACAGTCTGATGCAGATACTATATGAGTTTAAAAGCTATTATTGTTGTTCCTGCATTTAATGAGGCGGGTCGAATAGAGGTGATGTTGCGAGATTATTTAGAGACATTTGATGCAACAGTGGGATTGCATATAGTGTTGAATGGATGTAGTGATAATACGCTACATATTGTTACTAAATACCAACGATCTTATCCACAAAGAGTAACGTATGAAGAACATGCTGAAACTGGCAAAGGTCGGGCGGTGCGTCTTGGCTGGCAAGCTGTACAAGCTCAGTATATTGGTGTTGCAGATGCGGATAATGCCACCAATGCTCAAGAATATGCTAAATTACTTGATGCTTTGATAGACAGTGGAGTTGATGGTGTTATAGCTTCTCGCTATGCAGACGGCGCAATGGTTCGGGATAGGAATTCTGTACTCAGGCGTGTAGCCGCACGTGTATTCCGATTGCTTGTTACTATATTATTTGATCTGCCGTATACTGATACGCAGTGTGGCGCAAAAATATTTAAGCAATCAGTAATACGACAAGTGGCTCCGCAGCTTGTTGACAACACAATGTCTTTTGATGTGGAGTTGCTGTGGTTGTGTAAGCGGTATAGATATCGTATTATAGAAGTACCAATCAATTGGACTGAGACCATGACTTCTCCGTTTATGGCCACACCTTTGAAAACGATCGGCAATGCTCTGGTTATGTTCAATGCATTGCTTCGATTGCGTATACGAACTCTTTTTGTTAAATACTAACTCTATGCCAGCAAATCAATTTTACAATGTATTAGTTACAGGCGGGGCTGGTTTTATTGGCTCGCACCTTTGTGAACGTTTTGTGCGGGAAGGGTATAATGTTATTTGTGTTGATAATTTTATAACTGGTACAGAAAAAAATATTGATCAATTATTGACTTTTCCTAATTTTAAGTTTTTGAGACATGATATGACGCAGCCACTGGATTTGGAGAAGTTTCAGGAGTTGTCGTTGTTTCAAATAAAATTTAAAGGACTTCATGAAATATATCATTTGGCATGTCCTACATCACCAAAACATAGCAACTCAGTGCCAGTTGAGACGTTGTTGGCAAATTCTCATGGTACTTATAATGCTCTTGAGGTAGCTCGCCGATATGGTTCGAAGTTTTTGTTAGCTTCAACCGCTGCTGTGTATGGGGATTTATTGCCTGGTATGACACGGTTCAAAGAGGATTACCTGGGGTATGTGGATGCACTAGGTCCAAGAGCTTGCTACAATGAGGGCAAACGCTTTGCGGAAACTATGACTGAGTATTATCGTCGTTACCATTCAGTTGATGTCAAAATCGCGCGCATTTTTAAAACATATGGACCGCGGATGAAAATGAATGATGGTCGGCTTATTCCTGACTATATTATGCATGCCTTAGAGAATGAGCAAATCGTAGTTCATGGTGACCCGGATACATTTGTAAGTTCATTTTTGTATATCACTGAT
Organism: bacterium; assembly: GCA_030429785.1. Classification (GTDB taxonomy): domain Bacteria; phylum Patescibacteriota; class Patescibacteriia; order S139-126; family S139-133; genus JAUIEQ01. The sequence continues at coordinate 3,009 of JAUIEQ010000041.1, read as the reverse complement.
CTTATAGATGCATTGATCAAAATGATGGCCAGTAAAGAATCTGGACCATTTAATGTTGGTCATAATGTTATTTATAGAATTCATGATGTAGCGCAACTGATCATTAAGCTGGCTGAAAGTTCTTCTACAGTAACTATTGCAGAAGCATATCCTAACTTAGACAAACTTGGCGGTCCTGATATTTCACTTATCAAAGAAAAGCTTGGTTGGTTTCCGCTCATTGATGTTGAGGAAGGGATGAAAAAAGCTATTGATTTTATGCAATCGCAGCACGGTGTTATTAATGTTTAATTCATGATTACGTACATTGTTATCCCTGCGGTAAATAGCGAAGCAACTATTGGTAAGGTACTTACTGACCTGCAAGCAGCTGGGTATGCGCACTGCGTTGTTATTGATGATGGTTCCACTGATCGCACTGCAGCAGTTGCGCAAGCGCATGGCGCGCATGTCATTCGCCATATGATAAATCTTGGTCAAGGAGCTGGTTTGCAGACTGGAACAGTATATGCTCTTGCACAGGGTGCTGAACTGCTTGTGCATTTTGATGCGGATGGTCAAATGGATCCTGGTGATATAGCAACACTGTTGAAGCCATTACAATCAGGTACAATCGATGTTGCTATAGGTTCACGGTATTTACAAAATGATTCAGATATCCCAATGCTGAAGCGGTATGTGTATTTTCCAATAGGGAGAGTGGTAAATTTGTTATTTACCGGATTGTGGTTATCAGATGCTCATTGTGGCTTGCGTGCGCTTACTGCACAAGCTGCACACAATATTACTATTCGGCAAGATCGAATGGCGCATGCTACTGAGATTCTGGAGCTGATTTCCAAAAAAAACCTACGGTATGTAGAGGTTCCAGTTACTATTCAATATCATGAATTTGGGCAAGGGTTGCGTGGAATCAATGGGGCGCTACGAACGGTCAAGGATTTGATCAAGGCTAAGTTGTTATAACACACTATTACTTATGAGTATTATCCAAGTTGTTTTTGTTATTTTTGTACTGTTTGCATTATTGCGTGCAGGTTCTCAATATACAGCTCGTGATATTAGTTTCCGAGAATGGATTTTGTGGACTGTTTTTTGGGTTGTGGTTGGAGTTGCTGCTGTTTTGCCACGAACAACTGATTTGATTGCTTCAAAACTTGGTTTGGAAACAGGCAGAGGTGTTGATTTGCTTGTGTATATTGCTATTCCAGTACTTTTTTATGCGATATTTAGACTGATGGCTCGAATCGATTCGTTGCAAGCAACAATAACAGAGGTTGTTCGACATGTCGGGATTGCTCAAGCAGTTGAGCCAAAAGAAGCATCGCACAAAGAACATCATGAGTAATACAAAAACAGCAGTAGTGGTATTGACGTGGAATGCGCGCGAGCGCATTGCTGCATGTTTGAATTCAGTATCTGACCAAACTCATGATAACTACACAATTGTTGTTGTAGATAATGCGTCAACTGATGGAACAGTGGAATGGATCAGTGCGCATCATCCGTCTGTTGTAGTGATTCAGAATAAAGCGAATATTGGGTTTGCTGCAGGTAATAATATTGGTATGCAATGGGCGTACGAAGCTGGGTATGAATACGTTGTTTTGCTTAATGATGATACTAAAGTCAGACGGACATGGTTGTCAGAACTGTGCAAGCGCGCTGATATGTCTGAGCAGATAGGTTTGGTACAATCAAAAATATTATTTATGCAGGAAGAATATCGAGTTGATACAGTTGGCAATCCATTGCATCCGTTGGGTTTTTCGTGGTCAGGTGGGTATAAGCAGCTCAGTAGTGCGTATAGTGATGACCGTATAGTGACATTGGCTTCTGGCGCATGTGTCTTGATCAAGCGCTTGGTTATTGACCGTATTGGATATTTGGATGAAGCATTATTTATGTACCATGAAGATGTTGATTACTCATGGAGAGCTCGATTGGCAGGCTTTGACATATGGTTGGCTGCCAATAGCATTGTGTTTCATGACCATACGTTTTTGATTGGAGGTAAGAAGTTTTTTTGGTCTGAGCGAAATCGGCTTGTTGTGTACTTATCCCATCACCGTGTTTGGACATTAGTAGTATTGTTGCCGCTTTTTTTGATAACCGAAATTGCGATGGTTCTTTACTCAGTGTTTCATGGTTGGTGGAAGTATAAATTGCAAAGCTATGCGAGTCTTGTGTTATTTATACCGCATATCATCAAAAAACGTATGCAAAGCAAACACATTCGTACTCAGACAGATCGGCAAATGTTTCAATATTTTGAGTATACGCTTGATTTTGAAGATGTGAATACTATTTTGTTGACCTATATATACAATCCATTGTGTGTGCTGTACTGTTCGTTGATTCGGTATCTTATTGTTTGAACAGCAGTGGTTGGGTTTGTTTTTGTGGTACAGTAAAGTTATATCTAAAATATATCTATGAAAGTTTTAGTAACTGGAGGAGCGGGTTTTATTGGATCGCATGTGGTTGATGCGTTGCTTGTTGCTGGTCATGAAGTTGTTGTTGTAGATAATTTTTCTTCTGGAAAAAAGGCGTATGTGCCAAATGCAGTCAAAGTGTACACGTGCGATATACGAAATCCAGAAGTAGAACAAATATTTGAAGATGAGCAATGCGAGATTGTGATTCATACAGCAGCGCAAAAAAATGTTCGCGTGTCATTAGACAATCCTTTATTTGACGCGGATTGCAATATTATGGGTTCGCTTCGACTGCTTGAAGCAGCGCGTAAGCACAATTGCAAACGATTCATTTTTACTTCAACAGGCGGGATGTATGACGAAACTGCTCCAAAGCCTTTTAGCGAGTCTACACGTGTCAAACCAGCGTCGCCGTACTTGCAATCCAAATACACCATTGATCATTATCTTGACTATTATCATACGGTGCATGGTATGCAGACATTGAGTTTACGCTTGACAAATACCTATGGACCGCGACAAGATCCAAAAGGAGAGGCTGGTGTGATCGCTATTTTTTTTGAAATGCTCA
>JAUIEQ010000040.1 GCA_030429785.1 bacterium | reverse complement strand
AAATAGTTCTATGAGGTAACTGTCCTACTACCACCCCAACAACTGTTCCCCACAGCACTGCAAGTAGGTAAATATTCTGACGCATAAAAAACCCGGTTACGCCCGAGCCATACAACGCCAGCTTACCATAAACTGTCGACAAAATAAATGCGTTATGCCAATCAGATAATTATGTCTTTATTGACGACTTTTGTTCCACTGCAAATACCGTTCAATAAATTCAGTCAAGTCACCATCAAGTACTTTTTCTGGATTTGATGACTCAAACTCAGTTCGCAAGTCTTTAACCATTTTATACGGATGCAAGACATATGATCGAATCTGATTACCCCACGCCGCCTGCTTATGGTCGCCTTTGATATCCTGAATCTGCTCAACACGCTGTTCTTCTGCAAGTAGCTGCAACTTAGCTTGCAAGATATTCATAGCAGTTTCTTTATTCTGTATTTGCGAACGCTCATTTTGACATGAAACAGTGATATTTGTTGGCAAGTGAACGATCCTCACAGCTGAATATGTCGTGTTCACAGATTGACCACCATTACCTGATGCCATAAAAGTATCAATGCGCAAATCTTTTTCATCAATAATAACTTGACCAACATCATCAAGTTCAGGCAATACCTCGACCAAAGCAAATGATGTATGCCGCGCATGATCAGAATCAAACGGGGACAACCGCACTAATCGGTGTACACCATACTCTCCTTTGAGCTGTCCGTACACATTCAACCCATCAATTGCTATCAAAATTGACTTTACTCCCGCTGTTGTTCCTCGAGTCACATCAAGAATATGTGTTGTGTACTCATGAGCCTCCGCCCAACGCATATACATACGAGACAGCATCTCTGCCCAATCTTGCGCATCATCACCTCCAGCTCCTGCGTGGATGGAAATAACAGCCGCTGCAGCATCATACTTTCCATTCATAAGCAGTGCCAATTCTAGTTTTTCAAATCGAGCAAGTAGCACACTGTACTGCTGATCGATCTCAGTTCGTAAATTCACTTCGTTGTCGTCTTTATCAATTTGGGCAATTTCATACACATCTGCAATATCCTTGATCAAGCCTTGCCAGGCTGCAATTTGATCACGCAAATGAGCCACTCGTTTTGATATTTTGGTAGCATGAAAGTGATCATCCCAAAATGACTCAGATTGCATTTCCATTTCAAGTTCGTTGACCTGAGCTTCTAGTTTTGGAATATCAACCAATGTAATCGCTATAGCCACACGTTCACGCAGTTCTACGATATGTTCAATAGACTCTTTCATACCAAGTTACCTCACGATCAAAATAATATCATCTGAATCATACGCATTTTGACCAGCGCCATTGGGCCCAAATGATCCTAAAACTGGTTCATTATGACAACCTGAGCCACCATCACATGGCTGCCCATCAGCAGTTACGCTATAATCTGTATCAAGAAAATAGCTATTACCCCATGGATCAGTTGGTACACGCGGCATATATGGACCTGCCCAATTATTAAAGGCACCTGAATCATCGTTGAGAATCCCGGCTTCATCAGCAGCCATATCCCATACTTCATTACCACCACCCGTATCAACTTCTTCTGGAGTTTGGTGACCAGGCCATTCTGCTGTATCTACCATTAATTGCCCCATGGCTTTGTGAATTGCAGCGATGTCATTTTCCGCACGACCAACTGCAGCTTGTTGCTGAGCATATTTCACAGCACCAATAGTCATTGTTGCTAATAATGAAATAATCCCTATCACCATTAATAATTCAACTAACGTAAAACCTTGCTGAGCAGCAACCTTCATACTACTGTGTAAATTCTTTAAGTATTATCGTGAGTGTGATACGTTCAAGATTCTCTCGAACAACAGTAACATCTACTGAGTCACCGGGCTGATACTGTTGAATCAAGTATGACAAAGACTGTTCTTCATTTACTGCTTGATCACCTACTTGTACTATCACGTCACCTGCAATAAGCCCTGCTTGCTCGGCTGGACTACCTGGCAATACTGCCACATCCCCTGCATATTGACCAGCAACAAGCAGTGCGCCAACTCCAGCAGGCAGCGATCGCGCTGCCGCAATATCAGGTGAGACCGCACTATATCTAACCCCTAGATACGGACGAACAATACGTCCATATTCTTTAACTGAAGCAACTACTTGCTTTGCTTCGTTAATTGGAATAGCAAATCCAATCGACTGACCCAGTTGACTGACTGCTGTATTGATTCCGATCACCTCTCCCTGCAAATTTATCAGTGGACCACCGGAGTTGCCTGGATTGATAGCCGCATCAGTTTGAATGACATTTTCAAGACGTTCTGAAGAACCATACGATCCTGCTATAATATCCCGCTCTGTACCTGACACAACACCTGTTGTTACCGTATTACTAAATTCACCTAACGAATTACCGATAGCGATAACCGTTTGACCAAGGCGCAATGTATCAGAGTCACCCAAAGTCAACGACGGGGCAGTGATTGTATTTTCAGCAACCTTCAACACCGCCAAGTCATTAAACGGATCACGAGCCAATACAGTTGCCTCAAGCTCTGTTCCGTCATTCAGTACAACCGAGTATACTGCCGTCTCGTCATCAACAACATGACGATTCGTAAGAACCAAACCCTCAGGAGCATCAATAACAAACCCAGTTCCACCACCTACTTGTTGGATTGTTGGTTCATCCGGAACATAAAACGGACTATCAAAAAAACTGTCAAATGGAAAAAACGAGTTAGGCAGACCGCGTTGTTGCAGCTCTTTTGTAACAATAACACTCACCACAGACTTTGTTGTTGATTCGACTGCGCTGATAGTTGCAGATTCTATCTGACGTGACTCTTCTGTTACAACTGCAATATTCTCTACCATATCTGCTTTTGGATTCTTTCCTGATAACCAATACAAACTATCTTGCAAACCATAGTGTTGACTTGTTGCATTACCAGCCATGAACCCAACGACTCCGCCAGCAACACCTCCCGTAAGCACACTCACTACTGTACTGAGTAATAATATTTTACCAACATACAATCGATGTGTATGATCAGATGATTGCTTCATATATCACTGCAATAAATTATCCAACTGCCCTGATGCTTTGAGTTGTTCAATTTGTTCAAAAACATCAGCCGGTGATTGCTCAGCACCTGATCCTGAGTCAGTCTGTTGCACGCCAAGCAATTCTCCATACAGATCTAGTCCTGATGACAATTGGTCGAAATACGACGAAGAAAAAAACCACAACCCTATAACAAGAGGTACGATTACAACCACTAATTTCAACACACTCATTACTTGCAACCAAAAAATATACTTCTTGATTGAGCGTGAAATAACCAAAATTTCTTCTGTAACAACTGCATTTGACCGAACTATCTCATACAATTCTTGCTCATGAGACTTTGATTGTTGAAGCTCCTCCATAAAGATATATCCTACCACTTACTTGCTGTAGTATAGCTATTTCTACACGTTTGAACAAGCACTGACAATACAGCTGGTACTCAACTTGACAAAAACTTAATGCTATGATAATTTCAATCGTCAGTATACATAGAGTTATGCTAATTATTTTACTATAATGCACTCGTATCTATGTATCCAAAAGACTTATTTTTGATATAACTGTAATAATACTTATATGCAAGACACACATGTTATTGTACTTGCTGGAGGCAAAGGGACACGAATGAAATCCGAGCTTCCAAAAGCACTTGTGCAACTTGAAGGGAAAGCGTTACTTGAACACCAACTAGCAAGTGTTCGCACCATAACCGAAAAGCCAACTATTGTTGTTGGTTACAAAAAAGAACAAATCATCGAAGCTACTCAAAATAAATATCACTACACGCACCAGGCAGAACAGCTTGGAACTGGACATGCTGTACTGTGTGCACGCGAAGAGTTGCAAACAGCTTCGTACAAAAACATTATTGTACTTCCTGGAGATCATCCACTCGTTAGTCCGAGCACTCTGCAACAACTTGTTGATGTCAAAACACAATCACAAGCACCAATTGTGATGGCCTCTATTACCGTTCCGCATTTTAATGATCCATTCACAGACCTTACTGCTTATGGTCGTGTTATTAGAAATAATGAAGACTCTGTTGCTGCAATTATTGAATACAAAGATGCGACTGATGAGCAACGTAACATCAAAGAACTCAATACTGGATACTTTTGCTTTGACGCAAATTGGCTTTGGGAAAATCTTGATTCACTACAAAACAATAACAAATCGAACGAATATTATATCACCGACTTAGTTAGCATGGCTGTACAACAACAAGAAACAGTTCAGTTAGTTGCTGTACCAAACCCGTACGAAGGGATGGGTATTAATACCAAAGAACATCTTGATAAAGTTGCTAAGTATATTCGAGAACAACAAGCACTTGCAACTGCCTAGTACTTGACCACATGAACAAAAACACCTTCCGTCTGCGTAAGGTGTTTTTGTTATAGTTATAGTTATAGTTCTAGTTATAGTTCTAGTTTTCTTGTATTGCAGGTGGTGTTGATGTTACGTGACCAGAAACAAGCTGCTGCTCATACTGCACTTCAACCATATCATTTGAAACAATCATATGCATCAAATTATCAACCTGCACGCCATTAACATATACTTGCCATGAACGCGTTGTTGAATTATTGTACTCATTAATTCGAACAATCTCATTACTGTCTGGTGATAATTCAATATCGTTTCCCTGTTCTACCAAAACACGTTCAAGCATATCTGCTAATGACTCTTGCGACTCAGCAACAACCTCGCTATAAGTGATCAACGGTTGGTCCTGATAATCAACTGAGAGCCGAATTGATTGCAATGTCTGAAATTCAGATGGTACAACGCCTACGTCTGAAGACGAACGACTACTCAAACCATACACAACCCCTAGGGCTGCTGCTGCAAGCACAAAAAAAATCATGCCATATTTCATTGTAAATTTTGTCAAAAATTAGTGCCCAGCACGAGCATCTACTTCATAACTTGTATTCTGCGCCTCAAAAAAATTCACCAGTTCATACACATCTGTAGCCGTACTCATCCATTTTGCTGGGTTACTCACATTAAAGTGAGGCTCAAGACCAAGCTCCTCGAGTCTGCGATCAGCAACATATTGAACATATTGATTCACGTACTCTGCATTCAATCCCAAAATACCTGTTGGAAATAAGTCTTTATTATACAGCACTTCTAACTCAACTCCTTCTACTACGATATCTCTGATTTCATTTGCAAATTCTTGCGTCAGCAACTCTTGATTTTCTTCCAAAATATTGAGCACTAAGTTAATACCAAATTTTAAGTGCAAACTTTCATCACGCAATACCCAGTTAATCATAGAACCGAAGTTACGTAGCTGATTTCGCTGTCTAAAGCTCAACGCAACCATAAATCCACTATAAAACCACACGCCTTCCATCACAATATTCGTCGCAACCAAATTGCGTATAAAATCTTTTTTACCATCAACTGAATCAATATCGAGCATATCATCAGTCATTCGCATCATGTACTTGTTAATATAGTCCTCTTTCGCAACCATTGATGGCACCTGCAAATGAAGGTCGAAAATCTTCTCACGATCAAACGGAAATGTCTCAAGCACATACTCAAAAGCTACACAGTGATTTGCCTCTTCCCACATTTGTTTTGCTAAGTACAAATGGCACTCTGGTGACTTAAGATACGGATAAATACCAAGCGCAATCGACCGATTAACAATCAATTCTGCTGGATTAAAAAACGCCATCAAGAATGTCACGGCATGCCGTTCATCTTCAGTCATGTGAGACCAGTCTTCCAAATCTTCCTTCAGGGCTATTTCGTGTGGAAACCAAGTATTTCGAACAGCTTGGTTGTAGAGATCATATGCCCACTGATATCGCAATGGATGCAAACTCATATCATCAGGCGTTGCTTTTCCTATTAACATAATTTCAATAAATTAATAAATAAATACTACCTTACTGACAACTGTCGCACTGCAAGCGTTCTTGTGGGTCAATTGGACATGCGTCTGCAGACGCATCCTTCTGAGCAAAACCAACTGGCTTTGCTACTGACGGTGATGCAGATGGTGATGTTTCTGCTCGCATCGCTGGTTTTTCAACAACTGGATTCGATGCAGTTTCTTTTTTGGCAGGCGCTACCTTGACATCGCCTGAACCCTTCAGCGCTCCAAACCCTCGCTTGCCAATTGAAGCTGCTTTGTTTACCTTAATCGTACTTTGTTCAGCCGTATGCTGTGGTTTCATGTGCAGGTAGTATGTAGTTTTAACACCTTTTTCCCAAGCTGTCGAATAAATATTCATCACTTCATCAATATCACGTGTCTCAAGGTACATATTACGACTCAATGCCTGATCAATCCATTTTTGCGCACGTGCTGCAACTTCAATAAATGCATATGGCGAGGTACTAAATGATGTCTTGTAAATCCGTTTCAACTTTTCTGGAACTGCTTCAATGTTACTCAAGTCACCATGATTTTCAATAATTTCCTCACGTACTTCTTCCCACAATCCAAGTTGCTTAAGCTCATCAACAAGATTATGATTGATGTCTAAATATTTACCAGAGATTTTATTTCGTGAAAAGACTTGAGCAAATCGTGGGTCAATACCAGGGGTCGTACCTGCCACAAGTCCAATATTTGCATTTGGCGCAACTGCCATAAGAGTTGCATTACGCATACCCTTTTTTACTTTTGCTCGCAAACCATCCCAATCAAGCCCAAGCTCTTTGTTGTAACGCTTGTCCACACTTAGCGGAACCCCACGTGTCGCATCAATATTTTCAAGCGTATCATGTGGAACTTTTCCTTGTGACCAACCAGACCCTTCAAAATGCTTATAACTACCTCGCTCTTGTGCCAAGTTAGCACTTTCATCAATCGCCATAAAGCTAATAAACTCAAACACTTTATCAGCAAAGTCATACGCCTCTTGACTATCATACGCATACCCAAGCTGTTCAATCGTATCAGAAAAGCCCATCATACCCATACCAATTGCGCGGTTTTCTTTATCTGAGCGAGCTGCTTCTTCAATTGGCAATTCATTGATATCAATCAAATTATCAAGATGACGAATAGCCAGTCGAACTGTTCGCTCAAGCTGCTCCCAATTCAATCGACCATTATACATATGTGCTGACAAATTAACTGAGTTCAAGTTACACACAGCAATATTATCACGATCTTGTGGCAAACAAATTTCTGTACACAAATTCGACATATGAATAGTACCTGTGTTGTTATTATTGAATAGTTGTTTGTAGCTATCTACTACTTCTGTAATATTAACAGGGTAGTATCCAGCAAATTTTTGGTCT
>JAUIEQ010000039.1 GCA_030429785.1 bacterium | reverse complement strand
CTGGTCCAACAGGTGTATAGCCTAACTGTTTCAAGACTGAAAAAAGCACATTGACATTCTCCCGGTCGATACAAACGGGCATAAAGGAAGAATTTTTTGTTTCGTTTTTTTTCAATGTTTTTTGCAGTTTCTTGGACCGACTTTGTCATCTTGTCGATCTTTGGTGCTAAAGAATCCAGAAAAGTACCAAGACTCTTTAGAAAAGCCATCAAAGAAACCGCGCCCTTACTAAGAGCTGCCTTGAGTTGATACATCACACCAAGCTTCTCCTGGATGCTGATGCCTTCGAGTTCTTCGATGAAGAAATCTCTACCATCAACGTGACTGTCCATCTCAAGCAGTCTGCGGTCTCGATCTTTGGGATCGATAAGCGCTAAAAAGATTAATGCGTCATCATCATTGACTTCAATCCCTGATGGAAGTTTCATTGGCGTTGTTGCAGCGTCTAGTACCCAGCGCCGGACATTGTCGCATTTAAGACGACTAATGTCGCTAGTGACCTTGACCGTACTTGGAAACTCGAACCCCACAATATTGCCTTTTTTGTCCTTGATCGGCGTTGTTTTGGATGACAACACCATTTCAATAATCCGAGACCCACCATCCAATCCATCGGTGATGATCTCAAGAGCCTGCATGAATTTTGCCATTTTTCCAACAGCCATTTCATGCCTCCTTTCATGTAGATAAGTGTATGGTTTGTATTATGATTTTTTAAACGAACATTTCTAGCAAGAAAGCTAGCTTCTGGAACCGTATGGTAGATATATGGAATATATAAACCGCATGCAGGGCATACGGCTAATGGAAGAAGGGTGATTGGGCTGTGCCTAAGGCTTAGACATTAATCAGTCATCTTTTTCCGGCGCGCGCATACGTACCCAGAAACTAGATTTGTTGTATCGCAGCTCTATTCTGGCTGAATAGCTCCCAAAATACAAGATATATTGTAGTGTAATAATATATCATATACTATTACTTTTGTCAATGTATTTGTGGTACTATATTTATGTTTACCCTAAAAAGGTTTATACTAAACTGGTTGATAGTCTGTTACTGTATATTTATTAACTTTTAACTACATACTATATGCCATTTGAACTTCCGGAATTAGCATTTGATTATACTGCGCTTGAGCCGCATATTGATGCGCAAACAATGGAGATTCACCATACCAAACACCATCAGGGTTATATTACCAAGCTTAATGCAGTGATTGAAAAATATCCCGAACTTGATGGGCGCTCAATTGAGGATCTGCTTGAACATCTTTCCGACTTGCCGTTAGATGACGTTGACAAGACCGCGCTTCGGAATAATGGTGGTGGTCATGCCAATCATTCGTTGTTCTGGAGTATTATTGGTCCTGAAAAAAAAGTTCAAGATGATTTGGTAGAAAAAATCACGGAAGAGTTTGGTTCGCTTGATAATTTCAAAGAACAATTCGCTACTGCCGCAGCTACTCAGTTTGGGAGTGGTTGGGCATGGCTTGTATCTGATAAGAACGGTGCGCTACAAGTATACGCAACTCCAAACCAAGATTCGCCACTCATGCAGGGACACAAGCCGCTGCTTGGTCTTGATGTATGGGAGCATGCGTATTACCTTAAGTACCAGAACCGACGACCTGAGTATATTGAAGCGTGGTGGAATGTACTTACTGTGTTATAACACAGTAAGCAATGATCAATAACCAAGTTACAATCACCAAAGAATAACCAATGACCAAGAATCAATATGATGGCTCAGGTAAAAAACAATTTGACTTAGAAAAAAGAACAACAGATTTTGCTAAACGAGTGATACGGTTGTGTAAGTTTTTGCCAAAAAACTCTGTTAATGCTCGAATTATTTCACAGGCAGTTAGTTCAGCAGGTTCTATAGGTGCTAATTACAGAGAAGCAAATGATGCTTTGGGTAAGAAGGACTTTTTGATGAGGTTGAGAATAGCACGTAAAGAAGCCAAGGAAAGTTTGCATTGGTTGCAGTTGATACAAGAAGCTAATCCGTCAGTTGCTAGTAGAATGCAAGGATTGTTACAGGAAAACAAAGAGTTGAAGTATATTCTTTCTGCAATAATAAGTAAAAATGAGTAACTGGTTGATTATTTGAATTTGTTTGGTTATTGATTTTGTGTCTTGATTATTTCAAAAAGCGCATACTGCGCTTTTTGTCTTGTTTTTAGCTAGTTTTTGAGCTAAGGTAACCATATGAGTAGTCGAGAAGTACAAGAAATTAAAGCCCGACTTGATGTAGTTGATGTGATTCAAGAATACACCAAGCTCAAACAAGTTGGCAGCAACTGGAAAGGACTATGTCCATTTCACAATGAAAGCACGCCGTCGTTTATGGTGTCACAAGACAAACAAGTGTGGCATTGTTTTGGGTGTAGTGAGGGCGGTGATATTTTTACGTTTATTGAAAAAATCGAGAATATTGATTTTGCAGAAAGTCTTCGTATTCTGGCGCAAAAAGCAAATGTCCAGCTACCAGAGTACAATCCAAAACAAACCAACAAACGAAATAGTTTGCTTGAAGTTCATGCATGGCTTGCAGATTTTTATTTTAAGCGATTGTTTGCAGATGCAAGCAAAGCAGCTCGTGAATACTTGAAACAGCGTGGTGTTGATAAAAACACTGTGCTTGAGTGGAAAATTGGCTATGCGCCCGACTCATGGAATGCGGCATTAACATTTTTGCGAAGCAAGCAGATTGATGAAGTAACGCTGGTTGAGGCTGGGATTATTACCAAAAATGATCGAGGGAAAACATATGATCGATTCAGGGATCGAATTATGTTTCCGATTACAGATCATACTGGTCAGGTGATAGGTTTTAGTGGGCGGTTATTGCAGAAAGACACCAAAGCAGCAAAATATATCAACTCACCACAATCAGCGATTTATGATAAGAGTGCAGTGGTATTTGGTTTGAGTCATGCCAAAGATGCGATTCGAAAAAGTGGTGTGGTGGTTTTGGTTGAAGGGCAGATGGATGTGGTCAGTTCGCACCGCGTTGGTGTAAAAAATGTTGTCGCATCATCAGGTACTGCTTTGACGCAAGCGCAGCTTATGTTGCTCAAGCGGTATGCGCAGGAGCTGGTAGTTGCATATGATCAAGATAGTGCGGGCATCAAAGCGCCTGAGCGCAGTATTGGCTTGGCGCTTTCGGAAGGTTTTGTAGTCAAGGTTGCAGTGATGCCTGAGGGCAGTGATCCAGATGATATGATTTTGAATAATCCAGACGATTGGCGGGCGGTTATTGAAACGCCTATAGAGTATATTGAATACTATTTTCAAAAAATTCAAAAACAGTTTGACCTCACAACAGTCAGTGGAAAAAAGCAAGCAGCCAAATTGTTGCTGCCGGTTTTGGGGCAGTTGCCTGATATGGTTGAGCAAGATATACATTTGCAACGATTGTCTGGTTTGTTGCATGTGTCAGTTGAAGTATTGAAACAGTCGTTACGAAAAAAAACTACGCCTACATCACCAACGTCAGGTATGCAGCACGTTGAAGCTCCAGGTATTCGTGATCAACTGCAAGCTCGAGCACAACGACTGTTGGCTTGCATCTTGCTTGAGCCATTGTATTTGGAACACGCTCAAGAATTGTTGCCGCCAGAGCAATTATTTGACGGACAAGAGCAAGATCTTTACAAGATGTTGATTTCATTCTATAATCAGCATGAATATTCAAGTGATCAAAACCAGGCAGAAGCGTGGTTTGAAGCATTTGAATCGTATATCAAAAAAGACCAAACCGACCGTTTGGCTGTATTTGTACAAGCTATCAAACTCTTATCTGAAGATATAGCTGCGAGCGAAATCAACACACAACGAGAAATAGAACATCTCGTTATAGAGCTGAAAAAAGCTATGTTGAAGCAGCATATAGAACGTCTTCAAACAAAGCTTGCACAACAGTCAACTGATACTGACGAGCCGGTGCTGCACCAGCTTAATCAGTTGATCCGCGAGTTAGGTCAATTGCAAAAAACCTCGACCGAAACACTGTAGGCAGGTATTTTTGTACTGATCTATTAACGAAACACTACATGGCTACCAAAAAAACTACTAAGAAAAAAACAACCAAAAAAGCAGTCAAGAAAAAAGTTGCGAAGAAACCAGTGAAGAAAAAAGCAACTAAGAAAGTTGCGAAGAAAAAAACTGCTTCAAAAACAAAGCACGTAGCGACAGTTGCGGAAGTAGACCTCATCCCCCCAACAGAGGCAGTGGTTGCGTCATTGCTCAAAAAAGGACGGTTGCGAACTTTTTTGACTGAAGAGGAAATGTTGTATTCATTCCCGTATATGGAAGAGTATTTGCAAGACTACGAAGATTTTCTTGATGTTATGTACGAGAATGCAATTCAGGTTGTTGAGCGTGAAGGTGGTGGATTCTTGTCTATAGGCAAATCAGAAGAACCTGCGCTCAAGAAACCAGGTCGTGCAACTGATGCGCGCAGATTGGATTTGACTGATATTTCTGCTGACTCAATTCAGATGTATTTGCGTGAAATCGGTAAAGTAGCGTTGTTGTCCAGTGAAGAAGAAATGCAACTTGCCAAGCGCAAAGAAAAAGGTGAAGTAGAAGCGCAACGCCGATTGATCGAAGCTAATCTTCGTTTGGTGGTTTCGATTGCTAAGAAATTTACTGGTCGATCACTCACACTCTTGGATTTGATTCAGGAAGGTAATCTCGGTTTGTTCCGTGCTGTTGAGAAGTTTGATTATCGTAAAGGATTTAAGTTTTCAACATACGCAACCTGGTGGATCAGGCAAGCAATCACACGTGCACTTGCTGATCAATCTCGAACTATTCGGATTCCAGTGCATATGGTTGAGACCATTAACAAGTATCAGCAGATTGAACGTGATTTGATTCAGCAGCTTGGTCGTGAACCATTGCCAGAAGAAATCGCCGCTGAAATGGGTGAAACTGTTGAGAAGATTTTGCACATCAGAAAAATTTCACAAGAAACAGTTTCGCTTGAGACTTCAGTTGGTGATGATGATAATGAAGATTCAGTGTTGGCTGACTTTATTGAAGATGACAAGACAATGACACCTGATCGCATGGCAGCGCTTCGACTGCTTGGGGATCATGTGCGTGAGATTCTCGGTGAGCTTCCACCGCGTGAACAAAAAATTCTTGAAATGCGATTTGGTTTGAGTGATGGTGTAGCGCATACATTGGAAGAAGTAGGTCAAGAGTTTGGTGTGACGCGTGAGCGTATTCGTCAGATTGAAGCCAAGGCACTTGAGAAAATCAAGAACCATACAGACATGCGCAAGCTGCGGGATTACTAGGTGTATTAATGAATTTTGGTAAATAGTAAATAGAATAATCTCTCAAAATATAATGGCTCAGGTGGGTCATTATATTTTTTGTGTTGCTGTGAGTTTTACTTTTCACAAATTACGAATATACAAAGAAATACGTATATTTCGAAAAGAGGTCATTGAGATTATGGTGCCGCGCCGCATGCTGAACGATATAAAATCACCGGTCAGCTGAGAAGCGTTTTGTATTCAGTTGTATTAAAAATAGCTGAAGGATCGTATCGTGCAAAAAATAAAGACATGACTAGATTTTTGAATATCGCTATAACTTGGTCGTATGAAGTTGTTTCGTGTCTTGACATTTTGCATGATGATCGCTATATTGATGAGGAACTATTAAACGAGTTCACGGAGAAAGCCGAGACAATTGCACGACAACTTTCGGCTTTAATTAATTCATTGAAAAATAGGTAAATAGGCAATGGTCAATAGTGGCGAGTTCTTTTAGGTACTATTTCCCCATTAATCAAATACTATTTACTAGCATATTCCGAGGTAGCTCAGTGGTAGAGCAGTTGGCTGTAAAACACAAGTTTTTGGCTCAGGTTGATAAGTATATTATGCCTGACAAAAGAACATATCAAGACCGAGCAGAATACCTTAAGGCAGCGGTAAGCAAACGCCGCAAGCAAAATAAAGCCAGAGCGATTCAAATGAAAGGCGGTTCATGCATTTTGTGTGGATACAATACTTGTAAAGCAGCTCTTGAGTTTCATCATGTAGATGAAACCACAAAAGATTTTGGTTTGTCGCTAGATAAATTGTCTCGTTCTTGGAAGCGAATTGAAAAAGAGCTTTCCAAATGCGTATTAGTTTGCTCAAACTGTCATAAGGAAATTCATGCCGGTGTAGTGCAGCCTCCTTTAGGAAACTAAGGAGTGAATAACAAGGTGAATTGTTTTTGGATTTTTCAAAATCTGCGATTTTGTTCAAATTCAAGAATCTCACTCATTTATAATGAGTGGGACTGGAAACCCAACAGCAGCAATGCTGGGGCAATCAGCAGCCAAGCCTTCTGATACATCGGAAGGAAG
The DNA here is from genome assembly GCA_030429785.1 of bacterium. Taxonomy (GTDB): domain Bacteria; phylum Patescibacteriota; class Patescibacteriia; order S139-126; family S139-133; genus JAUIEQ01. The sequence goes on along the minus strand of JAUIEQ010000039.1, from coordinate 1,264 downwards.
GTTCAGAGACTATCCTGTATAGGAGTACTCTTTTTGTATGAAAAGGGGAAGCGCCTTGCGCCTACGTCTCGATATCGAGATATGGTGATGATATAGTCCACCCCATATAGTAATATATGGAATAGGTGTAACCAATTGGTCGTGGGTTCGAATCCCTCCCTCGGAGCCAACAAAAGAACGTCTAATCATAGGCGTTTTTTTGTTACTCAGGACAGATATGGAGTTTTTAGTGTGATATACTATATATAGCAAACTTATTATCATGCACGATTGTCCTTTTTGCGATATCATTCAAAATAATTCTGAGCAAATTATTAGAGATTACGCTACTGTTTTTGTAGTACTGAGTGATCCTCTGTTGGTGCCTGGTCACTTATTGATTATATCCAAAAAGCATGTGGAGAAATTTAGCGAACTCTCAGCAGTTGAGCGTGACGAATTGTTTACTGTTACTACAGCAATGCAGGATTTGATTCTTAAAACCGTTGCATCTGGTTGCGATATAACGCAACACTATCGACCTTTTATGAAACAGAGTAGATTAAAGGTACGCCATTTGCATATTCACTTGCGTCCTCGTGAGTTTCAGGACGAGCTTTATGAGAACGTGCAGAAATTTGAAACAGATATGTTCACTGATTTGACCCCGGAAGTTTTTGAAAAGTGCTACCAGATATACAAATCATAGCAGCGGCTTTATTGCCTTTGACTCGACATAGAGTAAGGCTGGTAGCTCTTATTTTTTGAAAAAATACGTTTATGGACGGGAAGATGAAAACGTCTGATTTTTGACGTATTGATAACTTTAAAAGCTCCAAACTTTGCTTCGATTGACTTATTGTCAAAAAAACATAAAGTATTGACAATGCAACTTAGTTGCATTAAGATTAGTTGGTATGTACTTAAAAAAAGAAATATTGCACTCATATAGGCGAAAGGAAAGCGTATGTACTTACCAATCAGTAAGAATAAGGCTTTGGTTGTCAATCAATTTACCGGAGCGGTTGTCGTCGTAGATGTTCATTGGTGGCAGAAGCTGGGTATCACATGGATGAACGGACGTTTGCAGCTTAATCGACTGCCATCGAATTATTCACCTCCCAAAGAATACAAAAAAGTGTTGGATCAGTTGGGTTTTTTGCTTACTCCAGAGAAGCATAAACTATACCAGAACAGATTGATCAAGTTTGGTAATGATTTTCAGCGTGAACGGCAAACAACTTTTTTTATCACGCCTCAGACTCAACAGAGAGGGTGTCCGTTG
>JAUIEQ010000038.1 GCA_030429785.1 bacterium | reverse complement strand
CACGCTCATACACCCGATATCCATTTGCCTTGGTGTGAGCAGGTGAGAGTAGGCCAATTGCATCATAATGATGAAGCGTTCGAACGCTGATACTGGCCATGTCTGCTAATTGTTTGATAGTGTATTGCATAACTATTTCGCTTTGTCATCTCGACCAGAACGTGATTGAAGTAGTAAAATATTGCGATTCACTCGCTTACACTTGTTCACTCGAGATAACAATACAATTGATGTATTAGTGGATAAACTATTTTCGACCTTTAACTGTACACTATTCTAAACCATAACGCAACGTTAGGGTCAAGAGATGTTTACTGATTGATTTTTAGCCAAAAGTATGAAAATATTACCATATAAAAACTAACAAAAATCCCATGAAACTTCAGCATGAACAAATTCAATATATTGAGTTTGTCTCACCAAACTTTGAGCAAATCAAACAATTCTATACTACAGCTTTTGACTGGAAGTTTACCGACTATGGACCTGAGTACACTGGTTTTGAGGGTACGTATGTAGATGGTGGGTTTGCAGCTGGTCAGCCAGTGAAGGGAAGTGTACTGGTTATTTTGTACTCCCAAGATCTTGAATCAACATTAGCAAAAATCACCGCAGCCGGCGGTACGATCAGCAAAGATATTTTTAGCTTCCCAGGTGGACGACGATTTCATTTTGAGGACCCAGATGGAAATGAGTTAGCTGTGTGGTCAGACAAATAAACCTATGACAAAGAAGCTCTCAGCAGGAGTAGTGCACAAACTCCCACAAGATTTACGAAACGCGTTGGCAGCAAACCCAGCAGCAGTTGTCGCATGGGAAGACATTACGCCACTGGCTCGTAATGAATGGATTTGTTGGACTACTTCGGTCAAAAAACAAGCAACAAGAGATAACCATGTACAACGCGCTGTAGCTGAACTTGCTGACGGCAAACGTAGACCGTGTTGCTGGCCAGGCTGCCCGCATCGGAAGAAAACTCATAAGATTGCATGATGAAGAATACTACGTTTAGCGAACGAGTTGTACAAATAGCATTAGCCATCCCCAAAGGTCGAGTGATGACATACGGTGGTATTGCGCAGCTAGCTGATGGCAGCGGTCCTATGTCTGCACAAAGCATTAGTGGAATTTTGAGCAAAGCATCAAGAAACGGTGTCAAAAACATTCCGTATCACCGCATTGTATACGCAGATGGGAGAGTGTGGATGGATGGCAAATGTCGCGCACATCGTCTGAAACTATACGAACAAGAAGGTATTGAACTTGATGACAAGGACCGAATTGTGAATTTCAAAAATATTGCGATGTAGCTTTCGCCGCTTATCATCTCGAGTCCCGATACAATCGGGAAGGGATCTCTCGATTCATTCGCTTGAGCTCATTCACTCGAGCTGGCATCGGGTATAAACAGCTCCATTCAACACTTCTGTCATCTCGACCAAGGCCACGATAGTGGTTAAGCGAAAAGATCTCTTGTACACACAATATTATTTCTTTTAATACTATTCTTCTATGAGCGCATTACTCATCATTGCAATCATACTTGTCATCCTTGGGGTGATAGGCAGCATGATACCAGCCTTACCTGGGCCAGTGTTTGCGTACGCTGGGCTGGTTATATTGTTTTTTGAACAAGCAGGTGCTGTCAGCCTCACATCGCTGATTGTGTTCGGGGTACTGATGACGCTGTTAATTATCATTGACTATCTAGCACCAGTACTTGGTGCCAAGTTCTCAGGCGCGAGTAGACAAGGAGTGATCGGAAGTATCGTTGGTGGACTCTTGGGTGTGGTGTTTTTTCCACCACTTGGGATTTTTTTGGGTGCGTTCATTGGCGCGGTAATTGGGGAACTGACACAAGGCAGAGAGGCTAGCGCTGCTATCAAGGCAGGTATTGGCACCTTGGTCGGCAGTGTGTCAGTGATCGTCCTACAAACCATCTTCGCCATCAGCGTCGCCGTTTGGTTTTTTGTGGGGTTGGTTTGATTTTTGTTTCTTTATGACGTATATATTCTTAGATGAAAGTGGAGATCTCGGGTTTAGTGAGCGGTCGAGCCGATGGTTTATATTGACGATGCTGTTTACCAATCATCATCGAAAAGTAGAAAAGTGCGTCAAAAAAATTCACAGTAATCTAAGAAAAAAATATAAAAAAGTAAGTGAACTACATGCCTACCATGCAAATGAGGCTACACGTAAGAGATTGCTGAATTATCTTGCCCAAGTAGATGATCTAAAAATATTAACAATCATTTTGAACAAAGACAAAGTATATACTGATTTGAAACAACAAAAAGCTTTGCTCTATAACTACACTGCTAATATTTTGCTGGATAGATTACATAACAAAAATATTCTAATTCCAAACAAAAAAATCTCACTGTGCATTGATCAGCGAGAAACAAATACATTTTTGAAACAAAATCTAGAAAATTACTTACACAAAAGCTTATCAAAAAAATCAACTAACAACTTTGAAATTCAACTCAAAGCTTCACATACTGACAAATGTTTACAAGCTACTGATTTTGTTTCCTGGGCAATTTTTAGAAAGTATGAGCAAGATGATGTTAGTTACTATAATATAATCAAAAACAAGGTCATTGAAGAGAACCAACTTTTCCCATAGAAAAACCCCTCGCTTTAACGGAACGCCTTACGGTATTCCAACACGAGAGGATTTACTTTCACGTTGATTATACCATCATGCTGCGTTTTGTCAAGGTTATCAAATTGGTTTTTTGTAGGGTTGGTTTGAATAGTTTATACTACAAGAACATACACATATTCAAACTATGAAAAAATCATTCCTGAGCATCACTATACTAGCCTTGAGTTTATTCAGTATTGCAATACTCCCAGCACAGGCCTCAGAGAGCCTAACTGAGCGTCTGAGTGGGCAAGTGCTACTACAAGTAGAGAGTTATGGTCGCGCGTGGTATGTGAATCCAACCGACAACATGCGCTATTATCTCAAAGACCAACTCTCAGCATTTAATATGATGCGGGATTTTGGGCTTGGTATTACCAATGAAGATCTTGCGAAAATTCCTGCAGAAGCAGGGCAGACAAGTGATAGTGCATTAGTTGATCGACTGCGCGGCCGCATTGTACTACAAGTCGAAGAACATGGCGAAGCATGGTACATCAACCCCAATGATGGACTGCGGTATTATTTGCGTGATGGCAGAGCTGCGTATGACATCATGCGTAACTTATCACTCGGAATCAGCAACACAGATCTTGCTCAAATCCCAATGAACACAACACAGCTGGTGCAAGACACAACTTTTGATGATGTTGCGTATGTACTGCTCCAAGACGGGGAAGTGACTGCAAGCACATACGCTGATCAATTACTTGCTCCAGCCTCAATGACCAAGCTCATGACTGCGCTCGTATTGCTCGATCAACCAACATTTGACTGGAACAGAAGCATTGTTATCAATCCAGGACAACTTGCGTACCCGACACTATACGTAGGCGGTGATGAATCAAGTGAAGTAGACTTGCGAACAGGAGACATCCTCACCACTAGGGACTTGTGGAAAGCAATGCTGATATCATCTTCAAATCAGGGGACAATTGCATTGGTTGGTGCTAGTGGCTTATCACGAGAGCAGTTTGTCACCGCGATGAATGACAAGGCAGCAGCACTTGGTCTCACGCATACGCAGTTCTTTGACCCAACTGGACTGGACGCTCACAACATCACCACACCTCGTGAAATGGCGCTCATTGCCCAAGCAGCTTTTGCAGAACCTGAGATAACCAATGTTCACCAAAACACTTCATCAGAAGTTGCTATTCAAGGACCAGAAGCACGAACGATCAATATTATTGACCGCAATTACAGTCTGCAGACTTTTGAGCCTGATGCTACCAAAACTGGCTACCTAATCGAAGCGCAGCGCTGCGTCGCACTCAAGAAAGGGGATACGATCGTTGTTGTCATGCATGCTCGGAGTATGAGTGAAAGAAATGACATTCTAGAAAGTTTGTTGCCGTAGTATCCACACAGCAAAAAAACACCGCCTAACTGACAGTGTTTTTTTAACTCCAATGTCATCTCTACCAAATCAAAGGCGATTAGTGATTACTTTGTTGTTTTTATCAGCTATTTTCCATTCAATGCATCGCATATTTTAATACCCAGTTCAGTCAAACGAGCATTTAATGGACTTATTCCAGAATTATCTGAATGAGTCCTGATTGTGATTATTTTTTTCTTTTCCAACTCTTCGCTGGCTATTTCTACAAATCCTTTTTCAAGACCTGAGACAACAGAAACATCACGTAGCCACTCCTTATAACCAACTATACCTTTATGTCCTTCTTGGTATTTAGGCATTTCATTTCTTAAATTAAAAATATGCTTAAGAACAATTACCTGCAATGAATTTAGAGTTAGAACTAATTTAAATAATTGATAATTAGCGGATTGGTGCTTCTCTTGAGAAGTTGATGCTACTAAGAAAAATAAATCCTTTGCGGCTTGATACATGTCTTCATCAGGAATATCGCTATCAATATAAACCAATAAATCAGATAGACACTTGAAGCCATATTTCGTTTGTGTGTAATTTTCAGGAATCTTTCCTGAATCAATCAAACTACTAATTTCACGATTAAGCTGCTCAATCGACCTCCCTTTAATTGCTGACTGAGTTATCCGCGCTACAACATTTACAATATCCCTCTTTTCCAACTTCACTATGCCAGTAATAAGTTCAGCTAATTTTTCATAAGGATGTTCTAAAATTTCTTTAAAAGCTTCTATATCTTCTTCCTTTGTTGCTTTAACAATATCTAGTACCATTTTGAATTATTTAATAATAACTTTCTTATCATAATCAATTTCTATTTTTGCATTCTTCTCAATTTTCCCTTCGATAATTTGCAAAGCTAGTTCATCGAGGATTTCGTTTTGGATAAGACGCTTGAGAGGACGAGCGCCAAAGAGGGGATCAAAGCCCTTGTCTCCCAAATACTTGATTGCGTCATCACTGAAACTCACAGTGATGTTTTTGTTTGCCAAACGTTTTTTGACTTCTTCGAGTTGCAGTTTCACGATTTTGCCGATTTGCTCTTTGGTGAGGGAGTGGAATAAAATAATATCATTAATAAACTCTGGTTTGAATCCTTGATGCACAATTTGCATTACTTCTTTTTCAACCTTTTCAGTGATGTCGCCCTTGGCTTCTTGAATCACATGACTGCCAAGGTTTGAGGTCATGATCACAATAGTGTTTTTGAAATTCACAACTCGTCCCTTGCTGTCAGTCAATCGACCATCATCAAGCATCTGCAACATGACATTGAACACTTCTGGATGAGCTTTTTCAATTTCATCAAAGAGAATTACAGAATACGGACGACGGCGAACAGCTTCGGTCAACTGACCACCATCCTCAAACCCAACATACCCAGGAGGGGAGCCAATCAGCCGTGCGACTGCGTGCTTTTCCATATACTCGCTCATATCAATACGAGTAATTGCATCTTCGTCATTGAACATGAACTCAGCCAAAGCCTTAGCTAGTTCTGTTTTACCAACTCCAGTAGGCCCGAGGAATAGGAAAGAGCCAATTGGTTTGTTTTCTTCTGACAAACCAGCGCGAGAGCGTCTGACGGCGTTTGAGACAGCTTTGACAGCTTCTTGTTGCCCAATTACACGTGTACCAATCACATCTTCCATCAGCGCTAGTTTCTTCGACTCAGTCTCAAGCATCTTACTCACTGGAATACCAGTCCAGCGCGCAACCACTTGGGCGATATCTTCTTCAGTAACTTCTTCACGCAAGTACGCACCGTCTTTTTGCAACTCCTTGAGACGTTGTTGCTTGTCTTCAATGATTTTTTCTGCTTCGGGGATTTTGGAATAGCGAATCTCAGCAACTTTCTCGAGTTCCCCTGATCGCTCAGCAATATCTGCTTGGGCTTTGAACTCATCAATTTGTGACTTGGCTCTGCGAATCTCTACAATCACGTCTTTTTCATTGTTCCAGCGAGTTTCTAGCTTGGTATATTCTTCTTGTAAATCTGCACGTTCTTTCTCGATCTCTGCTTTGCGCGTTTTGCTGTCTTTGCTTTTTTCTTTTTTCATAGCAGCAAGTTCAATATCAAGCTGCTGAATCTTGCGGTTGAGTTGATCAAGATCCTCAGGCATAGAGTCAATTCCCATACGAAGAGCAGAGGTTGCCTCATCAATCAAATCAATGGCCTTGTCAGGCAAAAACCGATCTGAGATGTAGCGAGTAGAAAGCTCAACTGCAGACACGAGCGCGTCATCAGTAATACGAACACCGTGATGGACTTCGTATTTTTCTTTGATCCCGCGAAGGATTGCTAATGTATCTTCTTCACTAGGCTCACCAACAAATACTGGTTGGAACCGACGCTCTAAGGCTGCGTCTTTCTCAATATGTTGTTGGTATTCCTTAAGTGTTGTTGCACCAATCGTATGCAGTGTCCCGCGGGCAAGTGGTGGCTTGATCATATTACCAGCATCAACCGCTCCTTCAGCACCGCCAGCTCCCACGATAGTGTGTAGCTCATCAATGAATAGAATAATTTTGCCTTCAGAACTTTCAACTTCCTTGATCACTGCCTTGAATCGATCTTCAAACTCACCGCGATACTTAGCCCCTGCAAGGAGGGAGCCAATATCAAGTGACAAAATTTCTTTGTTCTTGAGTGTCTCTGGAACATCTCCCGCAACAATACGCTGCGCAAGCCCTTCAACAATGGCGGTCTTACCAGTTCCAGGTTCACCAATCAGTACTGGGTTATTCTTGGTACGGCGAGACAATACTTGCATCACACGGCGAATTTCTGCATCACGACCGATGACTGGATCTAGTTTTTCGGAACGAGCTCGCTCAGTCAGGTTGGTTGCGTATTTCTCAAGTACTTGGTATTTGCTTTCTGCATCAGGAGAGTCAACACTATGTGCGCCGCGAATGTCTTTGAGAATTGCTTGGACTGCATCTGCGCTTACGTGAATACTGGTAAGAATTGTCTGCACTGGATTATCAATCACCAAAAGCCCAAGCAACATATGCTCGGTTGAGATGTACTGGTCGTTCATTTGTTTTGAAATCTTTTGTGCCTCAGTCAAAACCTGATTAGCAGCAGGGGAGACAGACATTTGTTGTGCTGATTGGCCAGCCGATTGCGGCAGTCGCTTCATGCTTTCTTGCACACGCGAACGCACACCATGTTCATCAATGCCGATTTTTTGCAAAATCGCATTTACCAAACTATCTGGCGCTTGGGTAAGTCCGAGGAATACATGCTCAGGCTCGATCTGCGTGTGTCCTTGCTCTGCTGCAAGTTGCCCGGCAAAGGACAGACTTTCTTGTGCTTTGTGAGTAAATTGTTCTGGTTGTAACATATGTTTGGAATTTAAACCCTGCTTGTCCGCCATTGGCGGGAGCCTGCCAAAAGGGTGAGGGGAAGTACTATAAGTCAGGCACTTAAGGCAAGCTCAGCCTGACATTTTTGCTAATATTGGGGAATTATTAATTAGCAGTCTCATATATAGAGTGCTAAAAATATTATACTAAGTCCATTATTAATTGTCAAATCAATAAGTATATGCTAAGATCTTTTATCACACATTAACAACCAAAAAAACGAGGTAACCCA
>JAUIEQ010000037.1 GCA_030429785.1 bacterium | reverse complement strand
GAGGTCGTAGGTTCAAATCCTACCCCCGCAACCAAATAAGACTCACGTTCGTGGGTTTTATTTTTTTATTGAGTCAAAATCATAAACTTTAAAAAAAAGTTAACTACTATCATCAAAAACTACTTGATTTATTTTTTGACTTCTAATAGCTAATATTAGCTATTAATCAGCATAACTATTGACAAAAAGTTTACTTTATTATATAATTTAAAGTCATATAAATTCTTTAACAAAATAAACGACTACAGGCTAGTGGCAAGGTGATCCTTAAGTCGCTTTACCGCTACTCTGTAGCGAAGCTAACCAAACTCAATTAATGCGTTTTTTTAAAAAACGCAAAAACTAAAATGTATGGAGGCTTACCATGGCGACATTTGTCGATAAGACGTTTCAACAGTTGATTCAAAACTCCCCCAAAATCATTCGAGAGGGACTAACGGGAACAAAAACTTTGGTCTACCCCGTCCCTGAAGATCCTGACCGGGGAATTAAACTCGCAGAGTAGAGTGATTGGAACATGGTCAATAAAACGCGGTAGATCATATCGCATCAAACCGCAAAAGGTCAACTCTCTACCTCATGTGGAGAACGACCCAGATCCGATCAGACGGTTCTGTCGGAATAACGACCTTCCTCTGACCATCATTAAAAGGTGTGAGCGAAATCAAAAAATACATCTCGGGCCAGCAGTATGGCAAGGAGATGACGGATATCGTTCAATAAAAGATGGCGAACCTCCGGTTGGGTTCCGGAGTGTTGAAACCATCTGCAACCCTCGTTGGCAAACAAAACTGTTCGTTGTCACAGGCGAAGAACCTGAGACATACGAACAATTTTGCAAAATAGCCATGGAATGGCAGGAGGTCAAGAACGGCACTTACAAACTCTAATAATAAACAAGGGCACACGGTCAAATCGTGTGCCCTTCTACTCTGAGTCTCTAATTCTATCTATTATTGGAACCTTAGAATAGAAACACCAAACCAAACTGTGATTGTATTTTTTCAACCATTATTTGATAAATGTTAAAATATCTTTCTCTAAAAAATAACTCACGTTCGTGGGTTTTATTTTTTTATTGAGTTAAATAAAGCAAAAAATAAAGGGCAGTTCTTATGAGAAGACCTGCCCCATGGCAATCAATCAATACAACGGAATGTACCACGATGTGATGCCTGTTTGCAAAAACTCAATGCTATTTGACGATGCTTGCGATACGCCGAGTAACTCTACTCGCATCAAAGTCACATCTTCTGAGTGTGTATTTCGTGCTTTGTACTCAGCTGGCGTCGCTTCTTGCACCAACACACAATACTTGCAATGCATATGCAGCGTACTTGTATCTTGCATGTAATACGTACGAAAACCAAGTACTGCAACATCAACGCCATGCACCTGCGAGCACGTACCAAAACCACGGCTAACCCCCTGTACAAATAATCGTGACCCCGTAGCAGTTTTGAGTATTTTATTGGTAAGGTTCGGAATGGTGCGCACATCAACATGGCGATACAACCGCTCAATAGCCCGACGCTGCATTTGAATAACAAATCCCATCATACCTCCATGGTTGTTGTATTATAGTTCTGCGATATGTTCCCATGGAAACACTTCATGACCGAAGTGCCCATTACGTGCAGTTGGTTGGTATATTGGACGCAACAAATCAAATTGCTCAATAATAGCCTGCGGTCTAAAATCAACTGTTTGCTTAATGTGTTGTTCCAAAGACGCGCCAGCACTACTCTGCACAGTAATCATAACTGGCTCAGCCTGTCCAATAGCATATGCAACTGCAACCAAACATTCATCTGCTAGTCCATTTGCTACAACACTCTTTGCTACCCACCGAGCCATATATGACCCTGATCTATCAACCTTGGTCGGGTCTTTTCCTGAAAAACAACCACCTCCATGAGCAATTAGCCCTCCATATGTATCAACCATAATCTTTCTTCCTGTCAGACCAGAATCAGCAGCAAAACCTCCCTGCACAAATTGTCCGGTTGGATTAATCAAAACTGTGCACTGCTCATCAAAGTTACAAAACTGAATAACTTCCTGCTCCAAAACTGATCGCACTTCTGACAATTCGACTGCCGCTTGATGCTGGCTACTCACCAACACTGTAGCAGCTCGTCCATTTTCAATAGTTACCTGAGCTTTTCCATCTGGCCCAAGCCACGAAATCGTCCCGTGCTCACGTAACTGAGTCAAATGACTACATAACTTACGTGCAATCACAAAGCCCTGTGGCAAGTACTCAGGTGTTTGATTCGTAGCATAGCCATACATACTACCTTGATCGCCTGCTCCGCCAGTATCTACTCCTTGGGCTATATCTGGCGATTGATGCACAATACGCTCAACCACCTCTAGCCTGTCAGCATACCCGCACTGAGCATACACATTCCGAACTATTGTTTGCATATCAACAACTGCAGTAGTAGTAACCTCACCCACCACCACAACGAGCCCATGTCCGCCAAGCGCTTCTATAGCAACACGACTTCGCGGATCTTGTTCTATGCACGCATCCAAAAGTGCATCAGAAATTTGATCACAGATTTTGTCTGGGTGACCTATAGTCACGCTTTCAGTTGTGTATGTTGATGCAATATATAACATATACTTTTTCTAATAATAAAAAAACAGTCCTGGCAAAGACTGTAAATAAAAAATACCTTGGGCAAGGTATGTATTGTATAGTATCTTTCCCAGATTGGGTCGAATGGAGCACCTACACTTTTTTGTCACCAAAAACAAGGTTGCTAGAGTGATTATCGGGTCGATTCCCTACTACTCTTCTTGATAAATATTATTTTTTCAAGTGTATACGCAGTATCAGCTAAACAACATTTTTTGTCAAATGCTATCTGTTAATAAGTCTAGTGAGAAATTTTTTGTACCACACTATCAGCGCCTTTACCCGAACGTGTAGCATGCATGTGCTTGAAAAAATACAAACCAATCGGCACTGGCAACCAATAGAACAAAATACGAAACGCCAAAACACCTGAAAGCGCCTCTGCAACCGGCACATCAAAACTTTTTAATACAAGCACCATAGCTGCCTCAAATACACCAATGCCGCTCGGAATAAAACTAACAAATGAAGCAACTGTAGCCACGATATACGACGTTGCCAAAATCATCAATGGTACGTCAAATCCTAATCCTGCAAAGACGATCGTAACCGTAAGAATGTCAACAACATGTTGCAATCCACCAACACCAAGCGGCACTACTTTTTGGATTGGCTTATGCCAATACACCCACCAACTCTCATATACCTCTTCTACTTCATGCAGAATCGTTTGCATTTTAGTATTCAGCATATCTTTGGCGCCAGAACGAAACTTACCCACCAGACCAAATAACCACACAATAACCGAAAGCAAACGACTTTTTTTGCTAACAACATACGCGATAATCAGATACACCACCACAACAAGCATGATCGCGAACATGATAGCTGTCAAATGCAATGCCGCAAGCGAATACTGCGTTGCTACATATACTGCACAGACAACAAATAGAACAAAGAATGCTAGATATAAATTTGTATAATACAAAATTGCTATAATCAGCGATCGACCACGCGACAATCCATCCTGATACATCTGTTGAACCATAAACGCTATACCAGACACACCGAGTGATGGCAATGCTCTGTTCAAAAAATTAAACACTGTCACAATCTTATACAGTCTCGAAGTTGAGTACGAATACCCTTGTATCACAATCAATCGACGTAATAACAATGTACTCATACCATAACTTACTAACTGCGTTACAATTGCAGCCACAAGCAATTTCACTGACATCAAACGCCACAGTGCAATTGCCGCACTAATGTCATGCCACTTCCACACAACCAAAAAAACAACCAGTGCCAATAATAACAGCATGGTTGTTCGTGCTCGTGGGCTACTCATATTATTTACCAAAATTTCGTTGTCGATCGTGGTATTCAGCTATCGCTTCTCGCAAAGCGTCTGAACTAAAATCTGGCCACAGCGCATCAGTGAAATACAGCTCAGAATACACAGACTGCCACGGCAAAAAGTTTGACAACCGTTTCTGTCCGCCTGTACGAATAATCAAATCCGGATCAGGCAACTCTCCTTGACCATACATATACTGACTGAGTGTTGCCTCATCTATCTTACTCATTGGGATATTATTTGCTATCATTTGCTTCACTGCATCCATGAGTTCAGCCCGCCCACCATAATTAAGTGCCAAGTTAACTACTGCTTTGGTATTATTGCGAGTAAGACGAACGCCTTTTTTTATTGCCCGCTGGACTTCTTCAGACAACTCATCAACGCGACCAGATACAAGCAACCGAACGTTATTCTGGTGGAACTCTTTTAAATGTTGCGTAAATGCGCGAATAATAAGCTTCATCAAAAACTTCAATTCATCAACATCGCGTCGTACTAAATTTTCTGATGACAATGTGTAGAACGTACAATACTGAACGCCTAACTCACCCATTTCTTCAATAATTCGTTTGGCTACCAAAAAACCTTGCTCATGCCCACGGTAAGCAGGAAGTCCTTGGTCTTTTGCCCAGCGACGATTACCGTCCATAATAAACCCAATGTGTCGCAACTGTCCTTCGGTTTGCATTGTCATAAACGCTGAAGTAACAACTAATTACTCAATAAGTAAACCAAATATTACACCAAAAATCAACCAGCCAGCCATACTCTCCAACCACACCCATCGACCGATACGCATACCCAATACACCATTTCGCGCCAACGGAAAAATGCCAATACAAGTCACAATCCACATATACAACGCATAGAGCACAGCTGATCCAAAAGTATAATACGTCACACTATTGTTTTCAACTAACCATAAATAACCCCATGCCAAAAAAACCGGTATTGGCAACCAGAGTATAATCCCTAGACAAAATTGTACCGAGGACTTGAAACGATTCGGCACAATAGTATCGATCGGAGCAAACGGCCAGGTCAATTGTAATGCGTCAGCAGCTGAAAAAATACGAAGCCATACAAGCATCCCAATACCAGCTACGAGCATATCACTATACAAATCTCCAAACATATGATCATGCTATACTGCTAGTATACTACGATTTTCGTTCCATAACTACCACACTTTCAACGTGCGGTGTTTGTGGATACAAATCAACTAACTGCCATGCGATTGCAGTATAACGCTTGGCAAGTATTGCATAATCCCGTGCTTGTGTTGCTGGATTGCAAGATATATAGATAAAATGCTTTGGTCCGTATTCGGCAATTGCCTGCGCTACGGCTGGATGCAACCCGCTCCGTGGCGGGTCGACAATCACTGAGGAAACTTTGGGCAATTGAAACTCCAAGTCATACTGTTCAGCTGCGCCATTTACAACTGTTACGTTGTTAAAGCTATTCAATTCCTTGTTCTGCTCAGCGCTTTGGCTAGCACCAGCATCAAACTCTACAGAAATCACCGTACGAGCAGCATCTGCAAGCAACATCCCGATTGTGCCCACACCCGCATACAGATCCAGTAGCGTGTCAGTTGACAGCATGTACGGCTTCACATAACGCATCAAAGACTCAAATGCTGGCGGGTTGACCTGGAAAAAACTATCAAACCGAAATTGCAAAACTGTTCCGAGCAACTGCTCCTGCAAAAAACTATCACCCTGCTCGGACAATACTTCAGTAGTCACTGCTGCTGGACTTTGAGGATTTGAATATATGATATGAAAACCTGCAATATGCTCATGTGCTATATTGAATACTTCAAACTGCAGATCAGTAACATACAAACCAACAATACACGAATCCGTATAATAACTATACCGCACTAATACGTTCTTGAGCTGATCTATGTTGACCCCGCGCTCACGAAGCACGGACAATACATACTGAGCACATTCATTCAGACGCTTCGTACCAAGCAAACACTCAGAAGCTTCAAGATATTTATTGTACCGATACCGCTGATGAAACGCCAATTGCAATTCACCCATCTCATTATGCATAAAACTAAACTCAAGTTTGTTGCGATACTGCCATTGAACTGGGCTTGGAATTATTTCCACATCAGCTGTTGGCAACTCGCCGCCAAGTTTCTGCCACATGCTCGTAGTCGTTGTTAACTTGTGTGCTAGTTGCTGATCATATGGAATGACCTGCCACGGACTACACGTTAGATAATGCGAACTTTGTGCAGGCACACGACTTGGCGCTGGCTTCACAACTTCAACCACAGCTGCTTTCACAAATCTACTATTTACTTTCACTGGCCGAACCACAACTGTCTCGCCCGGCAAAACACCATACACAAAAACAGGCCGATTATCATAATAACCCATGCCTTCTCCGCCAAATACAAGGCGGTCGATTGTCACTTCAAACTGTGGTGGTGTTTTTCTGCCCATATTCAACTACTATAGCGCATTAAAAAACAGACGTCTATCCGCCTGTTGGTTTTTTATAATTGAAATTGCTCCCATTTGAGCACACACATATCATCAGAAGAGCCTTGTCGTATAACAAACGACCTATTGTACATTACTAAATTGCGAACAAATGGCCGTAATAAATCATCATCCGTAATAACTCCATCAAGCGTATCAATATCATACGGCGGCTCATCAGTGCAGTAGGACGCCTGAATGCCAAAGACCTTGCCACCAATAACACATCGCAATTGACGAACTACCGGACCTTGCATCTCAGGGTATGGATTTCCTGCGCCAACACAATCAATGAGTCCATCAAAGCTGCTTATTTTTATCATTATACCCTCGCATGTTTGTTGGTATATTATTAAAAAACCAGTTTGACATCAACGCTACCAAAAAACTCACGCAAAGTCAAGATAACAATTGACAACTAGCGTACTGTAAACGCGCTTTATTCAGGTGTTTCATCTGTAACTATATCTACTTCAGTGCCTTCAGACACTTCATCAGAGACAATGGACTCTTCTTGCGACTCATTATTTTCCATCATATGACCCTCCTCAGACATTTCTGACTGCTTATTCATAAACATAACACCTCCATCAACAGCTACGAACATCCCTTCTACAACATGGTCTGCTGGAGCAGGATCTCCATCACTTGGCTCAACAGTCAATACATACAAGTCGTGGTCGGTAAAATCAGTTGTTGAGAGATATGTGTTGGTATAGACGCCGTCAGTAGAAGTAAGCTTGCCTGTGCTAACAACACTCAACGGATCTCTACGAACAACCCAACCTTCATAGAAATCAGTACCTTGAGGTTGCGGTAAATATTCAAAAGAAGCCATTAAGACATAAAATTCGTCTGAGAGCCCAGCCACCGCCCGTCCTGTTGCTTGATTCCCAGTAGCAATACCGCGAACCACATTACCGTCAGTTACATCAACTAATTGCGCTTGGTGTGAATACACCAATTCCGCCATCACCGCACCTCGTGCCTCATCAACTTCCATTGCACCCAAATCTTGTATCGGATCATTGTTGCGCATCATCGTGGCTGTTGACTGCCCTTCAACTGCAACCTCTTCAATTGGCGCAACTTCTGATGATGTGTTTGTTAACATGAAATACAACACAACTAGCGCTACCAAAACTATAGAAATTACCATCCATGCAAGCGATCCTCCTCGTTCTGATTTAAATTGAATCATAAAAATATACTAAATAATTAACCTGACA
>JAUIEQ010000036.1 GCA_030429785.1 bacterium | reverse complement strand
AGTAAGAGTTTTTGTGACATAGTTACTCCTTTTTTGTTAGTTGTATCAGGTTCAAAAGACTTTTTATTACATCTTATGAATGCATTTTTGTCAAGGTTTTATCAAAATTATTTTTGGTATTTTGATCTGTATACGCTATAATCAATTACATGAAATCCGTAGACTTACTTACAATTGGCGGAGCAACACTTGACTTGATGATGTACACAAAAGATTGTGTTATCCTCAAAAATCCAAACAAGAAAGATGTTACAAGACAAAAGCTTATTGCTTTTGAATATGGAGCAAAAATCACCAGCGACGCTGTTCATTTGACGTATGGCGGTGGTGCTACCAATGCTGCTGTCAATGCTGCGAACTTAGGGTTGCAAACGGCAGTATACGCCCAGTTGGGCACTGACACTACCGCATATGACCTTGTACAGCATTTAACGGAGAAAAAGGTTATTACTGACCTGATAACATTTCAGAAACGTGGGCATACAGGATTTTCTGTCATCATGAACGTTGGTACCAAAAACGAACATGTAATTTTTATGTATCGTGGGGCTAACTATGTTATGAAAATTGCAAAAACTAAATTACGACAACACTCGCCACAATGGCTATATGTAACGTCACTTAATGGACCACATGCGCAAACTAATTTAAAAACTATTTTTGCATTTCAAAAACAAAAAAACATTACCATTGCTTGGAATCCAGGAAACGAACAATTGCAGCTCGGCTACAAGGGCTTGAAGAAATACTTGGCGCACGTAACTGTTTTGATCTTAAATAAAGACGAAGCTATTGAGTTGGCAATGAGCGCGGGAATAAAAACAACTAACATCAAAAAATTATTGCAAACTATCCATGCTTGGGGACCTGACATAGTAACTATCACTGATGGTGCAAAAGGCGCGTATGTATTTGATCATCATAAGCAATACTCAGCCCCTGCACTGAACGTAACTAGCATTAACACCACTGGCGCAGGCGACGCATTTGGCTCTACATTTGTAGCTGGGCTTATTAAAACCGAATATGATATTGAGCACTCACTAGCTGCAGCCATAGTTAATAGCAATTATGTTATTCAAAAAATAGGCGCGCAAGAAGGCTTGCAATCATGGCCTCGAATCAACACATTAATCAAAAAACATAAATTAGTAGTCACATAGAAACATGAGTAAACGCTGGGAAGTGAAACCGAGTGCGCCGCATGAATGGCTTGGACAATTTCCAAATCACAACACCATTATATTGCAGTTGCTATACAACAGGGGGCTTGAAACGCACGAAGCGATCGAGCTTTTTTTGTCACCTGATTATACTAAACACGTGTATGACCCGTTTTTGTTTCGAGATATGCAAAAAGCGGTTGAGCGAATATGGAGCGCAATAGATACTCAAGAAACAATTGTTGTGTACGGAGATTATGATGCTGATGGTGTTTGTTCCAGTACTATTATGACTGATTTTTTGCAACAACATGGCGCAACTGTACATGTTGTTCTTCCACACAGAACCAAGGAAGGGTATGGATTGAATGCCAAAACTATTCCGCATATACTCGCGCACAAACCAACGCTTGTTATCACAGTTGATTGTGGCACAACAAATGTGCATGAAGTAACAAAACTTCGTGAAGCTGGTGCGGATACAATTATTATAGACCATCATCATGAGCCAGCTGAAAAACCAGATGCATACGCGCTCTTGAATTGCGCATTTGCAAACGAAACATATCCAACCAAAAACCTTGCAGCCGTTGGTATGGCCTTTAAGGTGATTCAAGGACTAATGCACTATGCTCAAAACAACCGACCTGATTGGAAGCAGTCAGAGGGTGTAGAAAAATGGTATCTTGACCTAGTTGCTATAGCAACAGTTGCTGACTGTGTTCCGCTGCTTGGCGAAAATCGTGTGTTAGTCAAATACGGTCTGATGGTTCTCAACAAAACAAAACGACCTGGATTGCAAGCATTGTTGCATATAGCTGGGGTGAAGCCAAATGAAGTTACTGAACGTCATATCGGATTTGCATTGGCTCCTCGCATCAATGCAGCTGGTAGAATGGAACATGCATATCAGGCATTTGAACTACTCACAACACCAACCTATACCGAAGCACAAACCAAAGTACAGCAAATACAACACTACAATACAACGCGACAAAGTGTTACGGCAGAGTATGTAAAGTCAGCAGAAGCGCAAGCACAGCAACAAGTTGCAGATGGCGCGATGATAACATGCGCATATGAGCCTGATTGGAACATTGGGATTGCTGGTCTTGTCGCTAGTCGTTTGGTGGAAAAGTTTAATCGACCATCACTGGTTATGACGGATTATGAAGATACGATCAAAGGGTCTGGTCGAAGCATTGCTGGATTTAATATAACCACAGCTCTTGATGCAGCCAAAGATTCGCTCAAACAGTACGGCGGTCACGAACAAGCATGTGGCTTCACCCTCACCAACAAAGCAGCAATGCAGTCTTTTCAACAGGCCATGCAAGAATATGCCGCGGCTCATATTACAGAAGCAATGCTAGATCCGATTCTCTCTATTGATGCAGCAATTCCGTTACACAGTATTAATTGGGAATTGCTCGAGTACGTTGAGCAGTTCGCGCCATTTGGTGAACAAGCTCCAAAGCCTCGATTTGTCACACGCGATGTGCACATTCAGTCATTGCGTACTGTTGGTACAAGTGGTCAGCATCTCAAGCTATCAATTACAGACAAGAATGGTACGGCATTACAAGCAATAGCATTTGGTTTTGGGAAGGAATGGGGAAGTGTCTTAACGTTTGGTGATGTAATTGATATAGTATATGAGTTGGAAATCAATGAATGGAATGGTAATCGCGACATTCAACTATTTATACAAGATTTACAAAAGCAAACTGTATGAGCAGTGAATTACACCTGACAATTTATACCGATGGCGGAGCTCGAGGCAATCCAGGTCCTGCAGGCATTGGCGTTGTCGTATACAACCAAGATCAAGAAATGATCATGCAACACAAAGAATATATTGGTGAGGCAACAAATAATATTGCTGAGTACACCGCAGTGCTTCGGGCGCTCGAGCTAGTCAAAGATTTGCAACCGCATTCGATTCATTTTTTTCTTGATAGTGAACTGGTTGTTAAGCAACTCAACAAAGAATACAAAGTCAAAAATAAAGACTTGGGAAAAATCTTTATTCGCATTTGGAACCTGCAGCAACAGTTTACAGCAGTGAGTTTTGAGCACATACCTCGCGCACAAAACAAACTAGCAGATGCATTGGTTAATCAAGCTCTTGATGAAGTGTAGTGTTGGTTATTTATTGACCAAAATGCTTTTTTGTGATATACTACACAGGCTATTAAACATTGATGATTGCTCCGACTAAGTCGGAGAGGAAAGTCCGAACACTATACTTGGCTCGGGTAGCATTGTTCACAATGCAATAATAGAGTGGCTAATGGGTAACGCCCACCCGCATACATGGCGACATGCGTGTGAGGACAAGTGCAGCAGAGAATATTACTTTACGTGGAGATCGTACGACTTTCATGTGACAAGTGTGAAAACGTTGTGTAGTGACGCAACGCGCTTCCTTGGTGACAGGGAAGAGGAGGTAAACTTCTAGCCAGTGCAATGCCAAATTAGGTAGGCAGCTTGAGGCTATTGGTAACAATAGTCCTAGATAGATAATCATCGTTTCGTCATTTTAGACGAAAAACAGAATTCGGCTTATAATTTTTAGTAGCACACAAACCCCTAATTGACGGGGTTTTTGTTATGTATTTACTAAAACCACCTAAGTTAGTACACTACTAATACACGCGAATAATATATGAAAGTATGAAAAAAGTTCATCTTGTTTTAGGAATCATTGCTGTTTTTGTGGATTATACAATGCTGATCGCAGCCGGACTTGCTGCGTATGCTGTGCGATATACTCGAATCGTACAGGATGTTCGGCCTGTTATTTTTGATTTGTCCCAAGGGTATTTTTTGGGATTGGTGCTCGTGGTAGCACTTGCATGGATTGTGATTTTTGCGCTATCAGGTATGTACACCCACACGTATAACAGCCGTATAACTCGTGAGTTTTTGCGCATATTTGTTGGCTGCAGTCTTGGGTTTCTTGGTATTATTACGTTTTTGTTCTGGTCTCGTGAGTTATTTTCATCTCGATTTATTTTGTTAGTTGCTTGGATTTTTGCAATTATATTTGTGTTGGTAGGTCGTATTATTTTGCGCATCATTAGAATCCAATTACTCAAACACAATATTGGGACAACTGCAGTTGTGCTGATTGGCACCAGCACTACGCACCAAGTACTGCAACAAGCAATAGCAGATCATCTTGTGTGGGAATTCTCTGTTATCAAAGCATATGCTGATTTTGATGAGGTGGTTCTTTCTGAATTATTGAAACATAATCACATCGACGCTATTATCATGACCGATCCAAGTATTGATAGAAATACCCGCGTTGCTGTTCATGATTTTTGCATACAACACCACATTGATTTTCATTATACAGCTGATATTTTTGACGCACAGTCACACAATGTGGTCATGCACACCTTTGCTGGGGTTCCGGTTGTGAGTATCAAAAAAACAAAACTTGAAGGCTGGGGAAGAATTTATAAGCGAATGTTTGATCTTGTTTTTTCACTACTCGGTATTATCATACTCGGCCCTCTGATGGTGATCATTGCTATAGCCATCCTGCTTGATAGTGGTTTTCCAATTATTTACAAAAATGAACGAGTTGGTAAAAACGGCACCTTATTCAATGTGTTTAAATTTCGTTATCTCAAACTTGAGTATTGTACAGGCACTGCATATGATACAGAAGGTGTAGCAGCTCGCGCTGAAGCTGATTTGATCGCTAAGCAAAACAAGCGCCAAGGAGGATTATATAAAATTGTAAATGATCCTCGCAAAACTCGTGTTGGTACATGGTTGGAAAAACTAAGCTTAGATGAGCTGCCGCAATTGTTTAATGTACTTATCGGTAATATGAGCTTGGTTGGACCAAGACCACATCAAGAACGAGAGGTTGTGCAATTCCCAAAAAACCATCAACGCGTCCAGACAATCAAGCCAGGCATTACTGGTCTAGCGCAAATTTCAGGACGATCTGATCTTGATGTTGCCGAAGAGCTGCGTCTTGATACAGTATATATTGAGAATTGGTCGCTGTTAGGCGATCTGTATGTTATCCTCAAAACACCATTTACTTTATTCAAAACCAGAGAAAACTCATAAGCCTATATGAAAATAGCCCTAGTTCATGATCATTTGAATCAATGGGGAGGGGCGGAGAACGTTTTTTTGGCTATGACAGAAATATTCCCTCAGGCTGATTTATTTACACTAATGTTTGATGCTGAGTCAGTACATCCTGGATTTAAATATGCTCGTGTGACGTCATCATTCATTGCAAGACTACCGTTAGCTCATAAGCTGTTTGAGTGGTATCTCCCAATCATGCCACAAGCAGTAGAACATTTAGATCTTTCTGAATACGATGTAGTTATCTCTTCAGACTCTTCATTTGCCAAAGGTGTTATCACAGCGCCACAGGCTATTCATATTTGTTACTGTCATACGCCGGCACGCTTCTTGTGGAACTACGCCCAAGGATACACTGATGAACTTCGCAAACCTAATGTCGTCAAAAAACTACTCCCGCTTTTTTTAACCAGACTTCGTATGTGGGATTATCAAGCAGCGCAACGGGTTGACTTTTTTATTGCTAACTCTCAGGTAGTTAAGCACCGCATCAAAAAATACTACAATCGAGATTCGTACGTTTTGCATCCTGCTATCGAACCACAGAACTTTGCACCGAGTCATGTAACAAAAGACTACTTTTTGGCGATGGGAAGATTCCGTCCGTACAAACGATTTGACATCGCTATAGAAGCTTTTAATAAGCTAGCTATGCCGCTTAAAATAATTGGCACAGGAGCTGATGAAAAACGACTTCGCGCCCTAGCCGGACCAACTATTGAGTTTGTTGGACGCGTGAATGATGCTACTCGTAAAAAGCTACTTGCTGAATGTCGTGCTTTTCTACATCCTCAGGAAGAAGATTTTGGCATTACAGTACTAGAAGCAATGGCATCAGGTCGACCAGTTATTGCGTATGATGGTGGCGGTGCACGAGAAACGGTTATACCACAGGTAACTGGGGTCTTATTTGATAAGCAGGATTGGGAAACGCTTGCTACTACTATTATTACTTTTGATGAAACTGTTTTTGATCAAGCAAAAATTCGCGCTCATGCAACCACGTTTTCAATGGAGAAGTTTAAAGCAACGCTTGATGACTACATACATACGTTACTAGTTAATCATCATAACTATGAGAATCGGGATTGATATACGA
This sequence comes from bacterium, assembly GCA_030429785.1. GTDB lineage: Bacteria > Patescibacteriota > Patescibacteriia > S139-126 > S139-133 > JAUIEQ01. The sequence continues at coordinate 1,314 of JAUIEQ010000036.1, read as the reverse complement.
TGTCTGCTAGATGTTCCACTGAGTGGGGTTGGTGTGTACACACAAACGCTTTTGCATGCACTACTGCAGCATGACCAAACAACAACATATGTGTTGTTTGTTAGTGGTATCACAAACGCCCGCCATGCAGAACTACGGCAAGCATTTACACAATATCCTAATGTAGAGTTTTTTCACCTGACAATAGCGAACAAAATCATTAATTCTCTATGGTGGATTGGTCTTGGTACTCGACTTGATGTACTGCTTGATGTAGATTCAATATGGATGCCGCAATTTAATTTTGTACGCATGAGCAAAAAAGCCACCGTACATGTGACTTGTCATGATATTTCTTTTTATTTATTTCCCCATTTGTACTCGAAAAAAGGTCGACTGTGGCATTGGTTTATCAATCCAAAACGACTCTATTACAACGCACACTGCATTATTGCGGTTTCAGAGCAAACAAAGAATGATTTGATTGCATTTGGTATATCAAAAAAACGCATCAAAGTGATCGAGCCATTAGTAGCATATTCTACGTCAGCAACCAACACTGATCTAAAAGCTATTTCAGAAAAGTATTTTTTGTATATTGGAACATTTGATCCGCGTAAAAACATACTAGCGTTACGTGAAGCGTATGATATATATCTTCAACAAGGGGGTACGGCACACTTAGTGCTCTGTGGACGACTAGGTTGGCACAAAAGTAAATACTATCAATCGCTACTTCGTTGGATACAAGCAACTCCTTCAGTCAAATATATTGGCTATGTAACTGATGCGGAAAAATTCTCGTTATACCAAGGTGCAATCGCAACATACTTTGTGAGTCTGTACGAAGGTTTTGGTTTTCCAGTTTTGGAAGCGATGAGTAACAATTGTCCAGTTATTATTAGCAATACCGCATCACTGCCTGAAGTTGCTCAAGGAGCTGCACTTATGGTTGATCCATATGATCTTGGTCAGATATGCCAAGCAATGACACTGCTTGAAAATGATGCAGTGGTCAGCAATACATTACGTAAAGCAGGCTTACTCGTAAGCGAGCAGTGGAGCAGTAGTTCTCAAAAACGTCTACAAAAATTACACGCATTGTTACAGTCATAGCAGTGGATAGCTAGCTTTACTCAAATGAATATTTTTGTGTATAATATGTGTGTAAGTAGATACAATATTTACCCATGCCCCCAAAGAAAAAATCAACCGCGACCTCACGGACGTCGGCTCGTTCTCGTACTAGCAAAACTACTAAAAAAGTCGTTGCCAAACGAACTACTAAAGTGAAGAAAAAATCTTCAGCTGTTTCTCGATCTCAAAAAAAAATAG
>JAUIEQ010000189.1 GCA_030429785.1 bacterium | reverse complement strand
CATTTAGAGCCGTATTACGATTCAAAAGTTTGGAACTTTTGCCAAAATAAATTAGCTTGCGAGCTTACAGATGTGCACACTGTGTATGTGAAATATTTTACTGCCAAAGGCAGATCGTCGCCATTGATTACTCAGCAAGTCACTTGGGACGCCCAGGTTGGTTCATTGGCAGTATATGCACCAGAGCCGCTCACAACACGCGTTCGTGTTGTGCAAGATTCAAATACAGCAAACACAAGAATTATTGTTCGCGCTGAGCCGTCTGCAGTTTTGTCTGATCAGCAAGTATTGGGTATGGAGGAAGCTCTGCCTCCGATTGCGCCAGAAGTATTGTTTGGTATTTTTAAACGAGACTTAGGTGTAGATTCTGAAGGTTATGATGTCAAAGCGCTGCAGCAGTTTTTGAATGCATCTGGGTTTTTTATTGCTGAAGAAGATATAGGATCCCCAGGAAATGAGACATTAGTATTTGGTGACCGTACGCAAGCGGCTTTGGTGCGATTTCAAACCAACTACCAAGATAAATTACGAGCTCTACAAGCAGGATACGAGCCGTCAGGCGTACTAGATATAACAACTCGGACGTTTATTAACTTGATTCAAGCTGAGCTAGAAACTTTGTAGATTAGTTGTGTTGCGCATATGGCTTGAAAAATAACAGTGTTCAAGCTAAGCTTCATGCATGGATACAGAGACAGCTAATCACATAGCAAAACCGCCAAAGCAGACAGTGATTATCTTGATTGCAAGTTTTGTGTTGTCAGTATTTTGGGTTGTGTTTGTGTGGAATTTTTGGGAGCAGGGTATTTTCGCACTTGGTGGTAACGCCAGTGTTTTTTTGTTGGCATTGCTCGGGCTTTTTGTGTGGATTGTTCGTGCCAAGCATTGTTATGTTCGAAAAGACTTGTCATGGATTGTGCCCCTGGGGATGATTGCTGGAAGTTTTGCGTTGTATGATAATCCGTTCTTGAAAGCGACGACATTATTGTGTGGTCCAGTTCTGGTAATGATTTTTTTTGGTCAAGCTTTTTTGGTAGACAAGCAACAACATAACTGGGATGCAGTGTTTGTGACCAAGTTACTTGGTCGGTTTTTGTCGTTTGTGACTATGATCAAAACCACACTGAGTACATATGTGCATCTTATTATTCCTACACAAAAACCAAAAAAAATGATTATCGCACGAGTGGTGGCTGGACTAGCACTGTTTGGATTGATTGCGTTGACAGTTTTCATCCCATTGCTTTCATCAGCTGATGCGGAATTTGCAACCACAATTGGTGTTGTCTTTGCCTGGTGGCAAAAGGTTGCGTCATTACCTTTTATATACAAGACAATTGTCGTAGTGCTTTTTTCAGTGGTTTTGTCCGCGGTATTGCTAGCACTTTCGTCTCGGTTTGAATACACAGAAAAAAACATCAATACAAAGTCAATCGATCCGATTGTTACCGGTATCGTGCTTGGCGGGATTTTGTGTTTGTACGTGTTGTTTTTGTGGGTGCAGGTTAGTCGCTTGTGGGTTGGC
>JAUIEQ010000035.1 GCA_030429785.1 bacterium | reverse complement strand
CGGTACCACGCGAGCACTTCGTTTTTGGTTGCTTCGGCAGATAAGCTAAAGCTGTAACCGATGCTTGTTTCGTCTGTACTTTCATGAACAGTGGTCAGTTCTGCTTCTGGATACATAGGGAATTGCGTTGTTACTTCAGTCGGTAGTGTTGCGGCTGGTATTGTTTCATTGATTTCCTCAAGTTCGCTAGTGTCATTCAGCAAGGCATTGCCAATGAGCACAAGGCCACCAAACGCTACAATTCCGAGAATGATATTCTTTTTCATGAAATGATATTATGAATAATATAAGATTATACTACATGTCTACTGACTTGTCAATACATTGTTTCTTGAATTGAATTGACTAGTTTAATACTTTCTTGAAGCGCTCAAGCAGCAATTGCCACAGAAATAACATGTATATAACCACGAAGCAATTCGTGGTTTTTTGTAGGGTACATTGTGTGTATGGTAGTATACAAGGGAAAGATTGCTTATATACATTTTTATGAATTTTGAGAAAAAGGAGCAAGCGAATGGCGATACAACTAAGCATGAAGTACAGCAACACAATCATCAGCACCACGATATGCTGCGTGCTGTATTGGCTGATCTCTCAGGCACAGAAGATGCTGTAGATATTGTATCTTTGGACTTATCTCGTGTTCAATCGCACTTAGCACTGGCAACAAAGCTTAATGGTCACGCAGGGTCGGAGCTTCGTCGCTTGAGTAAGCATAGCTCATCAACAATTGGTAAGCTGTTGGAGCAATTACGACGTGCAGTTGCACGCATCGCAGACGGTGATTCGCACGAGGCTGTTGATGCATTGGCGCAGATTGCTATTCCTGAATCTGTGCGTAGTGTGCTTGATGCTGAAGTGTCTGAGTATGCGGTTACACAATATGCAGCAGCTCTTGAGATCGCGGGTGATGCTGATATAGAGTATGAGCAATTACTTGCTCAGCGTACAGCGCACGCGCTTGGAATTGATGATGAGCGCCCTAAGTGGAATACGATGATTGGAAAGGTATTTGATGCAGCAGATCAGAAGCAAGTACTTGTTACTGTGCTTGAGCAGGTTGGTTCGCTCCCAGATCAGTTGCTCGATCGAAGAAAGTTCAAAACAAAATACGAGCATGACCCATCACCAGTTGTGCGCGCTGTGCAGTCGTTGCGTGCGATTGAGTCAGATGAGTCAAAGGATGAGTCTACTAGAACTCGAGCTCGGTTTGAGCGATCAAAGCTGCTTAATTACATGATTAATCAAGGTGTTGCGGAAACAATACGAGAGACAAAACACGAATTGCCAAATATCACACTTGATACAAATGGAGTATTTGTGCGCTTGCGAGGTTTTGAGTCGCACATACCATATGGTTTGGTTGATCAAAAAACTATTGATTTTTTTGAAGATTCTGTACGAAGCAGATCTCAGAATTCATGGGTTACTCAGGAGCAGCTTACTGAGATCGCAATACAACGCGCACGTGAAAATAACGATATTGGTAAGCGTCAAGCAGTACAAGCTGAACAGCAGTTACGATTTGAAGCAGTAGTTGCGCAGCATATTCCGGAGATGGTAACGTCAGGCGCATCTGTTGCAGAGTATGCTGCGGCAAATCCAGAAAAAGTTGTTGCTGTGTTAGTAGATAATGATCTTGTTTTGCCTGACCAGATTATTGTAGATATGGTAGGTTCGCATGACGCGCGAAACGTGTTTGCAGCAGTTAAGTTGGGCGAGTTATTAGGACAGCGGTTGTTGCAACAAATAGTAGATCATGAAGATATTGATTTTTTTGCAAAAAATCTTGATGAAGTCGAGCGACTTTCTCGTGAATCACGAACACGATTGCTCAATGATCCTCGACATTTTTCGGCAATGAAGATTGTTCGGGAGTTATTGAAGCAACAACCACAACCTGATGATGCTCATTTTGCGTTGCTGGCAGGCAAAGCAAAGCAATTACGAAAAAGAAAAACAACATATACGCGAACATATATTGACGCGTTGCATGAGGGAGCGACAGCTCGGATTTTGATCAATGAAGAAAAGCACCTAAATCCCAGACTGCGTGCCCGGCTTGATGAGCTCATACAAGTACCAGTTGAGTTATATCCAAAAGTAGCTCAGAAAGCACAGACGTTGCATTACTTTGGGCATGTTATCGATGAGTTGCAACACTATGCTGATCTGCAGTCAGTTTCATTTTCAGATATCGAATCGTATTGTCGAGACGTTGAGTATTACTTAACTGCTGATTTTTCTAGAGAGCCAGGGCATTACCAAGAAGCACATCAGTTGATTGCAAAAATGAGAGAAACAACTGCTGTCTCAGGTGTACAGATTCGGGAATTGACTATGGTGCTTGCTCAAGCCCATGAGCGGTTTGCTGATTATCTGTATTCAGTCATTAATAACCCAGAGCATATCGAACAGCATTTCAATCCGTCTATTACAGCTATTGAGGTCTCATATACTAGCGCTGATTTTGAATTGCTTCGTGAACGAGTAGCTCAACTGCGTGAGCAATCAGGTGTACCGGTAGTTGAGGAATTTGATGAGCGTTTGTATGAAGGCATGAACAGTCCGCGTATTCCAATGGCGGTTATGGACCATCCACTTGAATCGCGATCTGACACTGTTCCGCACAATGTATTGCTCAAGCATTTGGAAATGATTGGTATTAGACCAGACCGACCTATGATCAGCGTGCTTGGTGGTTGTCGTAACTTGGATGGTGATGGCGGTCTGCAGCGTTATGCACAGTCGGTGGTTGAGGTTGCAATGGACGTTAAGGCAAATGTTGCAATTCCGCCACTACAGTCAGGTATGCCAGTGCTGATGGCTCAAAGTTACCGGGTGATGCAAGAGCGGTATGATGCAACTGATATGCCTGAGGATGAACGAGCACATATGTTCACAGTAGCACCTGGTCCGAATTTGATTTTTGATGGTAATCCATACACAACACCAGAGGCATTGCAGTCACAAGTAGTCAATGAGCCAGAAGTGCATTTGTATGGCATCGTGCCAGTGCCAGCATTGATCACGCCGCCGGATGGAGAGTGGTGGCGACAAGGATATGATAAGCTTGACTCACCGTATTTTGTGCAAATCGCTTACCAAAGTTCAATGTATGAAATCACAAGTCGCAATCAGCCTGATGTGACATTATTGGGGAATGGAGGATATTATACATTGATTGAAATGAGTCAGCAGTTGGCTCGTGGGTTCAATCATTTGATCATCAAGGACACTGGTCGTTTGTCCGAGCATTTGGCAGAAGTGATTGAGCATATGGATGAGTTTGATTTTGATGATATTGAACTTGTCACAAAAGAAGATTTTTTGGATACAGCGCAGGACGAGAAGTTGCAAGCACTGTATGATCAGATATTTGATATTATTGAACAGAGCGATATTACACAAGAGGTTCGTGATGAATTTTTTGCTAAAGATTTTGGAAGTGCGCGTACTTTGTCAGATCTTGCGGGCTCGCTTGATCCTAAAAAAATCGAAGACTATGAAGTCAACCGCAAGATGTTTGTCAAAGTGCTCAAGCAAGCACAAGTTCACAAAGATCAAGTACGTGTCACAACACTTGCTGCGCTCAAGGACGATTTACGTGATTGTTTGCGCAGTCAAAGTAAAAAATAAACCCGACATTTGCACGTCGGGTTTGAAACAGGTGAATCGTTCATGCAAGAGCGAAGCTTGCAAAAACAACTCGTCTGACCGACCGCGAATCAACGCGTTCGGTTAGCTTTTAAGGAGTTTGAGGCCGGCGGGATACTCGTGATCAGGTGCGCAATTGCGAAGCCCGGCTTTGAGTGCGTAGCACGCGGTGCCGTATTTGAGTGCTTTGGCGACCATGTCCCGTGTTCCTCCGGGTCCGTCCTCTTTGTCTTGACCATCGTTGAGTGTCAGCAAACGAGGGTTATTTGCATACTTGAGCATCAGCTGCAGCATACGATTCACATCCGTGAAACACTCATACGGGCTGTCGGGCATTGCTGCGGCAATCTCTGCCTGAGTTGCCGGACGGCCGACGCCTTGAATCCGAGGTTCGTGGATGAAAACGTTGGGACTGTTTTCAGCGGCTTTAACTACGCGGCGCCAGTAATCAGCGGTTGGGCTCCCTGCACCAGTGAACTGGTTGTTATTGAAATCTGTCTGTGCATACGGCCGGAACTGGTGGACCATTACATTGTTCTTGATGGCCCAGGCAATGGCGATTAAATCCATACCGTGCGTGCCGCCAGTGACGATCATTTTGATCGGGCTTTGCCGGTGCATCGCGTCAAGGGTATTGTGAACGGCGGTGATAGCTTTACGCAGATTCTCACGAGTGTCCGGAAATCTGGCCAGCTCACGCGTCAGCGCATCCATCATATGACCGGTGATGCAGACCACACCGTCTTTGAAGAAATTGAAACCGGATAATAGATAGATCAAAACTTTGAGTTGAACTTTCTTCATGTTCATTCTCCTTTTGTAAGGTTTTGGTGTGGTCCAGTATTCTCAACTATAGAGAATTGGACCTGGTTAGATTGCACTGCTTGAAAAAAAGTTTTCTCCTTCTTTTATGTATATTAGTGACAAAGTTCGCAATCAAATAGTATACATTAATTTTAATACTTTGTCAAGTTATGTATGTGTGTATTATTGACAGATTGATTTTTTTGTTGTAAATTAGCTTATTATATTCCACATTTACAATAATAAGAGAGGAGTCAAGTATGGCTTTGGGACCAAAGGAGTTAAAAAAGAAAATTGCTGCTGAGTCTGAGATTGCTGTAGCGATTCTTGAGCAAATGATTGATGGTGATTTGACCCAGAAATATACCGGTCAGTCTTCAATCACTATTAGCTTATTAGCTTTTGAGGTTAAGCCTCTGGTTCGGAAAGAGCTAATTAAGAAGTACGAGCAGGCTGGTTGGTCTGAAGTGGATTTTATTGAATCCCCTTCCGGAAACGGAACTTCAGTTCGTTTGGTTAATAAAAAATCAAAAAAATAAGGAGGTAGTGCAATGGCGTTAGGGCCTAAAGAGTTTGATAATTCACTGAATGTAGCAAAAAAAACTGCCGAACTTGAGCGATATATTGATGCGCAGCTTTCCGAGAAATATGGTGGTGAGCATTCTGTTACTGTTGAGATACCAAGCTCTCCCAATATTCTGGTTCAACAAGCCATTACCCAGAAGTACGCCCAGGCTGGTTGGGGCAAAGTTGAGTTTGAGCATTCCCAAAAAGACGGAGATTGGATTCGTTTCACTAAATAAAAACGCAACGCAATACTATTACAAGATCGGAGTATCGTATGGCAGTAGGGCCACGACAACTGAACAATCCTCATTACAAAAGCAGGAATCAGCCCAATACTCTAACGTTCGAACAGATTGTTGCTTTATTTGAGCAGCATATTGATCGAGAACTTGAGAATGGTTGGCAAAAAAAGTATCGTTACAAAAAAGGACAGAGCGAATATCCTGTTATTGTATTTTTGCCAAAAAAACCACACCCATCGGTTCAAGCAGAGCTGATCAGGCGGTATAGTCAGCCACAGCACGGATGGAGATCGATGAAGTTTACGAACATGCCTGGAGAAGGTCCTTCCGGCTGGTCGTTTGATTTGTACTTTTAATGCATAAACCATGACAATAAGTCATGGTTTTTAGTTTGGTAATAGCTCTTGAAAAAAACTCGAATGTATTGTATAGTACTCCTAGTTTGAATAGCAGCAACGCCTATTCTTTTTTATTGATTGCGTGTATATGGCAGAAGAAACAATTCTACGTTTTGATGAAGTGACATTTGAATACAAAGAAAAAAAGCCGCTCCTTGATGCAGTGAGTTTTAATGTGCGTACTGGAGCAAAAATTACTTTGATGGGTCAAAATGGTGCTGGTAAATCAACATTATTTAAACTTATCAAAGGTGAGCTAAAACCTAAGAAAGGCAATATATTCATCACCGGTGATGACGTGACTATTGGCACTGCCGAACAAGTCATTGCACGTGAGGATGCAACGTGTACTGTTGAAGAGTATTTTGCGAATGCGTTTGAGGTCGTCCCTCCAGACCTTAAGTCAATGATTGCCAAAAATATGGATGCCGTGAACCTGACAGTACCAACTGATCGAGTGGTTGGCGACTTATCAGGTGGTCAGCAAGCTCGACTATTACTTGCTGCCGCGCTTATTCAAAGTCCTGATATTTTGTTACTTGATGAGCCAACGAATAATCTTGATAGCGAGGGAATTGATCACTTGATTCAATTTTTGGTCATGTATGACAAAACAGTTATTGTGATCTCTCACGATGCTGATTTTTTGAATTGTTTTACCGAAGGGGTGTTGTACCTTGATGTGTTTTCAAAAAAGGTTGAAATGTATGTCGGTGACTACTATTCTGTTGTCGAGGAAATCAAGGCACGGGTAGATCGTGAGATCAAAAAGAACGCACAGCTTGAGAAAAAAATTCAAGATCGAAAAGAAAAAGCAAACTTCTTTTCACATAAAGGTGGTAAGATGCGTAAGCTCGCGAAAAAAATGAAAGAAGAAACGCTTGAGATGGAAGAAAACAAAACAACAGTTCGTCGTGATGACAAAACCATTCGAGAGTTCACTATTCCTCGTCAAGAAGAGATCTATGGCAAGCTGGTGACTATCGAGTCTGTGACCGTCATGAAAAACCATGAGCCAATTGAAGTCCCAGTTGAAAAAACATTGACCAAGAGCTCACGAATGTTGATCGAAGGTCCAAATGGAATCGGTAAGAGCACGTTACTTCGAAAGATCGTTGCCAATGAAAGTGCAGGCATTCACGTCAAAGAGGATGTGGTGATTGGTTATTATAGTCAGGATTTTGCTTCACTTGATTTTGATCATACTGTTATGGAATCACTTGAGGAAGTTGTTGCCGAAGGAATTGATCACCAAGAGATGCGATCGATCGCAGCTGGTTTTTTGATCACTGGTGATTTGATGGGTAACAAAGTCGGTGATCTTTCTGAAGGTCAAAAAGGATTGCTGTCATTTGCGCGACTTGTGCTGATGCGACCAGGAGTATTGATTCTTGATGAGCCAAGCAATCATATCAATTTTCGCCATCTGCCCGTTATTGCCAAAGCAGTCAACGAATTTGAAGGAGCGATTATTCTGATTAGTCATATGCCTGAATTTGTAGAGCAAATTGCAGTCGATGAATATCTTGATTTGGGTAAGTTAGCTGAAAAAGCTTAGTATAGCCAACGGCTGACATAGCAAACCGTATTGTGTATTATGCAATGCGGTTTTTTGTATGCTCGTCGTGCTGTATGGTACTATAGAGTACAGAGTAATTTCAAGAAAATGAACAAACAACACACAGGAGTGTATGCAATACTGCACCAACACAACCAACTGCTCGTGGTCACAAAAACTCGTGGTCCGTATACAGGGTTGTTTGACTTGCCTGGTGGAAGTTTTGAGCACGGAGAATCTATTGATAAATGTTTGAAGCGGGAGGTGTATGAAGAAACAGGATATAAGGTCACTGCATATACATGGTTTGATAACTGTACGGCTCAAATAGAGTATGTCGAGGAAGGTGAAGCTGCATCAATGCATCACATTGGGTTGTTGTATCAAGTTGAAGCGTGGGATGAGCAAGAAAAAAACTTTGCCATTGCGGCTCACGATGTTGATGGCGCGCAGTTTGTGGATATGCATGCGCTTGATGCAAGCAATGCTTCGCCATTTGTCAATCTCGTTATTAAGACACTGCAGTAACTATGAAGCAACAACATGCACTTGCCATTATGAAGGCGGGATACAATGTGTTTTTGACTGGCGCGGCTGGTTCAGGAAAAACACATGTGTTGAATGCGTTTATTGCATACTTGAAAGAACATGACATTGCCATGGGCGTTACAGCGTCTACAGGAATTGCTGGTACGCAC
>JAUIEQ010000188.1 GCA_030429785.1 bacterium | reverse complement strand
ATATCCTGCAAGTCTTTATACCGTTGCAATACTCGCTGTACTTCACGCGCCACTCGGTAATGCTCTTCACCAACAAATTGCGGATCAAGAATAGTTGAACTCGAATCAAGCGGATCAACAGCCGGATAAATACCAAGCTCAGTCAATGCGCGAGACAATACTACTGTCGAGTCAAGATGCGCAAAAGTAGTTGCTGGCGCCGGATCAGTCAAATCGTCAGCTGGTACATAGACTGCTTGCACTGATGTAATCGAACCTTTGTTAGTTGAAGTAATTCGTTCTTGCAATTTACCCATCTCAGTTGCAAGTGTTGGCTGATACCCTACTGCTGATGGCATACGTCCAAGCAATGCAGAAAGCTCTGAACCAGCTTGCGTAAACCGGAAAATATTATCTACAAACAACAACAAGTCTTTGTTTTCTTCATCACGGAAATATTCAGCCATCGCAAGTGCAGACAACGCAACACGCGCACGCGCTCCTGGCGGTTCGTTCATTTGCCCAAACACCAAAGCTGTTTTATCAAGGACGCCCGCCTCTGTCATTTCTTTATACAAATCATTACCTTCACGAGTTCGTTCACCTACACCTGCGAACATAGAATATCCACCATGTTCTTGTGCAATATTTCGAATCAACTCTTGAATCGTTACTGTCTTACCCACACCAGCACCACCAAACAATCCGACTTTACCACCCTTCAAAAACGGACAAATAAGATCAATGACCTTAATACCAGTCTCAAGAATTTCTGTTTTGGTAGACTGCTCTGTAAATTGCGGTGCTTCGCGATGAATCGGATAGCGCTTGTCAATTTTTGGTGCTGCCATATTGTCAATCGGCTCACCAGTAACATCAAACATACGCCCCAATGTCGCCGGTCCAACTGGTACTGAAATTGGCGCCCCTGTATCAACCACATCCTGACCACGAATCAACCCGTCTGTAGAACTCATCGCTACCGCTCGAACAGCTTGCATGCCAAGATGCTGCTGTACTTCTAAAACAAGCTTACCATCCTCGCCACGATCAATTTCTAATGCATTGTAAATGGCTGGGATTTGCTCTGGGAACTGCACGTCAACTGCCGCTCCAATAATTTGTGTGATTGTTCCTTTATTCATACACGTTAGTTAAAAAGTAATAAAGCTATCAAGTGTGTAAAGTAAAAAATGTAAACAACCCTTGTACTTGCCGCTGTTTACTTTCAACCTGCTAACTCAAAGCTTCTGCCCCAGAAGCAATTTCCATAATTTCTTGTGTAATACTTGCTTGTCGAGCTTTATTAAATGATAATGTTAATTCTTTCACCATGTCATCAGCACTTTCAGATGCGTTCTTCATAGCCACCATCCGTGCACTATGTTCTGAGGCAATTGATTCAACCAATCCTTGATAAATCTGCGTCTCAGTCAAAATCGGCAATACTTTATTCAACGCAGCTTCTTCTGATGGCTCAAACTGATACAATGCCATTGACTCAATGTTAAACTCCAACTCAGGCGCTGCTTCACCACCTGCCTTGGTGATTGACTT
>JAUIEQ010000034.1 GCA_030429785.1 bacterium | reverse complement strand
TTTCCTTGGAGAAATTAGTTTGTTTGGTCTTGCACCACAAAGTTTACAGCAATTTGAATATTTATCGCAAATTTTAGGTGCAAATTTTGGTTCTTTAACAACACTTGGTATTGGGCCTATTGTTACTGCATCTATTGTTTTACAGTTATTGCAAGGTGCAGGTATTTTGCGATTTGATTTACATAATCCAGCGGGAAAACGTCGTTTTCAAGGTATCAATAAATTACTTGCAATATTTTTTATTGTATTTGAAGCATTTGTATATGTTATGATGGGTGGTCTTGTTGCTATGACTGATTTTGGTCCAGATTTGGAAAATATTTTGACCGCTTATCCTTCAGAAGATATTCAAGGAACGCTGCCAATGGCGCTCAAAGATAAGCGACAGTTGTATGTTGCTGAAAGTGAAAAGTATGCCCACATGACGTACTTCTTTAACGGTGGATATAAAGGAACGGTAGCAGGTGAGTCTCAGATAAATATTCCATCGCCTGATGTTGATTCATATGACAAAGTACCAGAAATGTCAGTGCAGGCAATAACGGATACAATTCTACAAGCAATCAAAGATCAGTCATATGATTTTATTGCTGCTAACTTTGCTAATGCTGACATGGTAGGACACACTGGCAATCTGGAGGCATGTATCAAAGCAGTGCAGAGCATTGACGAATGTGTTGGTAAGGTAGTTGCTGCGACATTGGCGCGAGGCGGTGCAGTATTTATTACAGCTGATCACGGGAATGTTGAGCAGGTTATTTCACCCGAAACCGGCGAAATTGATACAGAGCATTCGACAAATCGAGTCCCGTTTATAGTTGTTAGTAAAAGTGATTTTCCAAATAAAAAGTTACCACTTGGTGTTTTGGGGCATGTCGCGCCAACTATTTTGGATTACATGGACGTACTTAAGCCAGTACCAATGTCTTTTATGAGTTTATTTAAAGAGCAACCTGATACTTCTGCCGATGCCAACTAAACAACATATTATTCTTATAGTGCTTGATGGGTGGGGTGTTGCTCAGCCTTCAATAGGGAATGCTATTACGAACACAGCTTTGCCCTCAATGACACAGCTTGCAGCTGAATACCCAATCTACAACCTTCAGGCTTCGGGTGAGTCAGTTGGTCTTCCGTGGGGAGAGCAAGGCAATTCAGAGGTTGGGCACTTATCACTCGGTAGTGGTCGAATTATTTACCAAAGCCTTCCACGTATTACCCGATCTATTTCTGACGGAAGTTTTGTGACAAATGAAGCTTTTGTGCAAGCAATGAACCATGTGAAATTGCATAATTCAAAACTGCATTTGGTTGGCATGGTTAGCGATGGAGGAGTGCATTCATATAATGAGCATTTGTATGCGTTGCTTGAACTAGCTAAGATGCATGATATTAACGATGTATTTATCCATGGTTTTCTTGATGGCCGTGATGTTCCCAAAGATAGCGGAAAGACTTATATTGAGAAATTACAGAAAGTAATTAAGAAGTTAGGAATTGGAGCTATTGCTTCATTGTGCGGTCGGTTTTATGCAATGGATAGAGATACGCATTGGGAGCGAATTCAGCTTGCATATAATGCTATTGTGCATGGCAAGTCTGATTATATGAGTGATTCGCCAGGCGTCGCGATTGAGCAGTCGTACGCTACTGGTGTATTTGATGAAGAATGTATACCTACTGTTATTACAAAAAATAATAAACCACTAACAACTATTGATTCTCAGGATGCGGTGGTGTGTTTTAATTTTCGGCCTGATCGAGCTCGGCAGTTTGTAAAAGCCTTAACCCTTCCTGAATTTGATAAATTCGATCGAGGTGATGCGCTAACTGACCTCTTTGTGGTAACTATGACTGAGTTTGAGAAAGGACTGCCGGTAACAGTTGCATTCCCGCCGCTTATGGTAGGCAATCCATTGGCAAAAGTTTTGAGTGATAATGGTTTGCATCAGCTGCATATTGCTGAGACTGAGAAGTATGCTCATGTTACGTATTTTTTTAATGGTGGTCATGAGCAACCGTGGCCACATGAGGACCATGTGCTAGTTCCTTCTCCTCGTGTCGACTCTTACGCCGCCGCTCCAGCAATGAGTGCTCAAGAAATAACCAAAAAAGTACTAGATGCAATGGCTAGTCGAGCGTATGATTTTATACTAGTGAATTATGCAAATGCTGACATTGTTGGTCATACCGGTGATATTAAAGCAACACAAGAAGCGCTTCAGGCTATTGATACTGCGATTGGTCAAATTTCACAGTTGGCTTTACATCAGGATGCAGTATGTATGATTACGGCAGATCACGGTAATGCCGAGGAGGTTATTAAGCTTAAGAGCGGCAAGATTGATAAAGAGCATTCGACAAGTCCAGTGCCTTTCTTCTTGATAGGTAATCAGTGGAAAGGGCAGGCAACAGTTGCTTCGTTTAATGAGTTGTATATGAACACCCCTGTGGGTGTATTAGCTGATGTGGCTCCAACGATTTTAAATATTTTTGGAATACAAAAACCATCTCAGATGACTGGGCAATCACTTGTATAAAAAGTGTGTTCACTAAAAAACTAGATCTAAGGACCTAGTTTTTTTGTTAATAATTTATTTTACTGCTGTATTAATGTGAAAATAACTATTGTTAGAATAAAGCCCGTTACAATTCCAACTAACACTTGAAATACAGTATGTCCAAGTCGTTCAGGGAAGACTGGGTAGGCGTATTCTTTTGAGTCAGGTAACTCTTTGATAAGTTGATTGATGACCTTGCCATGTTCGCCCATATTTTTTCGCAATGTAACAGCATCACGAAATACGATGATAGCAACGATCAGACTTAGCAAAAAAACAGACGAGTGCATTCCTTCAAGAAGGTAGATAGTAGTTACTGCAGACGTAATAAAAGCAGCATGACCAGATGGAATACCGCCATATCCATGTAGGCTAGAAAAACTAAAATGCCCCTTGCAAATATCAACGAGTATTTTGATGCATTGTGTGAGTATGCCAACAGCAAGTGGTATGGCAATGATGAGATATTCCATGAAAAAAATGTTATTGAGTTGAACCAAAGAGCTGAACGACCACAATGGTTTCTTTATTATGATATGTTCCTTTGAGTACAGCAAGTCCGATGTCGTTGTAGAGGGGGTTGAGTACATTACGTCGGTGAGTCGGGCTGTTCAACCAAGCGTCGAGAACATCTTGCGGATTGTCGTAGTTGATAGCCAAGTTCTCAGCAACACGTACATAGTCATAGTCAGTTTGTTTGACCCATGTAGAAAAACTACTTCCATCTGAAGCATTGTGAGCAAACGAATTGTTCTCTAAAATATATGTAGCTTTTGCTTGAGCAGCTTTTGATAACTCTGCATTGAAGGCAAGTGGGGTGATGCTGTGTTGGTTGCGGGCGCTATTGGTGAGTTGAAAAATAGTGTTTACAGTAATTTGCTCAATATTCGTTTCGCTTGCTTGGGTGCTTACACTACTATTTGGAGCAATAAAAAAAAGCAATCCATATACAGTGATTACTTCAAGTAACAAAATGACAACCAAGTTTTTAGGAACTTGTTTCCATACAAAAGTAGGGGATTGAGCAGAAAGGCTATGATTAGCACGCTCTGCTGAAGAATTGTCAGGATGCATTGTTTTTTGATTTTTATTTTTGTATTTGTATAGGTAGTATAGCATACCAAAACGCTTTTGTCAATCGATAATCTATATAATATATGGTACTATAGAGCTAGTTAATTTAAGAGACAGTATGAAACAAGCATTTAAGGATTTTCAAAACGCATTATTGTCAAAAGGAACAAAAAAAGATGTTCGTGACAAGGAGTGGGATACAATAGTAAACACAACAGTGATTGCAATGGCTGCTGGCGGCGAAGGGTCTCGGTTTCAAAGTGTTGCTGCACAAAAGAATAGCTATCAATTGCCAAACGGACAATCATTGATTGAAAGAAATATTAGATTATACAAAGAGGCAGGTTTTACAAATTTTGTTGCACTGGTCTATCACGAGGCCGATAGTATACATGAAGTGCTTGGTGACGGCTCGCAACTTGGTGTTACAGTAACGTATAGTTATGATCCAAAAAAAGGTGTTGGGCGTGGTGGTGCAGTCAAGCATGCGCTGGAGCAAGGTGCAATTCCTTCTGATGCTACGTTGATTTTGCATAATGATGATCAGGTGGTGAACTACCCAGGCAGCTTCCCAAGAGACATTATGGCAGGCCATTTAGCAGGAGTTGAGCAAGGCGCATTGGCAACTATGATTATGGTTGAAGGTAGTGAGTATGTGTATTCTGCGATGCAAGTTGATAATGGTTTTGTGTCAGCAATTGAATATCATCCAATGGTGCCTATTCCAACACATATGGGGACGGTTGTATTTTCGCCTGAGTGTTTTGCATATTTTGATCGTATGATTTCGTATGATCAAAAAACAGAGCCTGAGACCGTAGTGATACCCAAGCTTGCCCAAGAAAAAAAGTTATACTCATTTGTCATTCCAAGTGAGACATGGATGCCAGTGAATGATCCGAAAGATTTGAAAAAATTACTTGCTCATATGCACGAGCATGATGAAATTTAAAGAACAATTATTGTGTTCAGTAACTTTATGATACAAAAAATACTAGTACGCGTTATTATTTTGGGAATGGTGATTGGTGTGGCTGGAATTGGGTGGTACCAATGGCAGCTCAATCGGCATTATCAGGTTCCTTCAACAACATTGATTATTGAGGAAGGGTTGGGAGTCAAGCAAATAAGTAGCGCAATGCAAGCAGCTGGGTATATTCACAGTGATTATTGGTTCAGAACATACGCATGGCAACGAGGACTTGAGGAAGAATTTATTGCCGGCACCTATGTGTTGCCAGAAACATTGAGCATGAAAGAACTCCTAGAGATTTTGACTTCGCATCAAGCAACGGTAGATAGTGTTACGGTTACATTGATTGAGGGTTGGACAGTTAGTGACATCGCAGCCTATATCGAATCTGAAGTTGGTATCTTGTCAGAAGATTTTTATCAGCTGGCAGGGTATCCGCTTGGTGATGATCGAAATAGTAATGGTCAAACAGATTCATTTGACTACTCGTATGATTATGACTTTTTGACTGACAAGCCATCAGCGTACGGTTTGGAAGGGTATTTGTTCCCTGATACGTATCAAGTTGTTGCTGATGCGACAGCTGATCAGATTATTAGAAAGGCTTTGGATAATTTTGATACCAAACTCAGTGAGCGCATGCGTAGTGATTTGGCTGCTTCGGGTATGAGTGTGTATGAGTTGGTGACGATCGCGTCTATTCTTGAGCGTGAGCTTTTGACACTTGAAGACAAAAAAAACGGCGCAAGTGTTATATACAATCGACTTGAAATTGGCATGCCGCTGCAGATGGACTCAACCGTGAATTTTGTTACTGGCGGCAATCGACCATCAGTGACCTATGCTGATCTTGAAGTTGACTCACCATATAATACCTATATGTACCAAGGTTTGCCTCCAGGACCAATTGCGAATCCAGGACTTGATTCATTAATTGCCGCGCTGTATCCCACTGACACGAATTATTTATATTTCTTGACTGATCCAGAAGGTGTTGCGTATTTTGCTGCTACTGGGGAGGGGCACAACCAGAATCGTGCTTTGTACTTGCGGTAAGGATACATGATGCTGTAATGATGAGCGAAGCGAAACAACCTTACGGTAAACGGGTAGCATGTATCACCCTGATCCTATCAAATCAGAACTCTCAATGACCTACTAGAAGATGCTTTGAATAGAGAAAAGCACATTAAAGCTGAATCAAGAAATGAAGTTAGTCATGATTAATACCAACAATGAACATTGGTTTGATGCATCATCTGAATTAGACGGGCGGCTATGAATACGTTTTCACTACAACTGAGTTTCACGTCAGATCTTGAGCAAGCGGCGCTTTGTGTTGTCACCAAGTTGCAGTCACAAGGACATCAGGCGTTGTTTGTGGGTGGGTATGTTCGAGATGCATTACTCGGTATGAAGACGCACGATATTGATATTGTCACTTCTGCACTCCCAGAACAAGTCATGCGCGTATGTGATGACTACAAAGATTATGGAAAAAAGTTTGGTGTACTATTGGTCAAGCAAAATGGGTATCGATTTGATGTTGCTACTATGCGCATTGAGGGTGCGTATACTGATGGGCGCAGGCCAGTGGATGTTGTGTTTACAAAAGACATAACGCAAGATGCGGCTCGCCGTGATTTTACCATCAATGCTGTGTACTATGATCCTGTTCAAAATACTGGGTATGATTTTTTTTCTGGAAGAGATGATTTGCAAGCAAAGCGCCTGAGGTTTATTGGA
The DNA here is from genome assembly GCA_030429785.1 of bacterium. Taxonomy (GTDB): domain Bacteria; phylum Patescibacteriota; class Patescibacteriia; order S139-126; family S139-133; genus JAUIEQ01. Next base: position 1,839 of record JAUIEQ010000034.1, on the reverse strand, counting down.
AACAATATCGACGATCAACACAGCTGTGCAGTGCAGCGCATTGTGCATGAAGATCATTTGCGGTTGCTTCGTGCGATACGATTTTCAGCTGTGTATGGTTGTGTAATTGATCAAGCGGCAAGGCACGTGATGAAAGATGCTGCTCATTTGCTAGAGCAGGTGGCAGTTGAGCGGGTGCGAGAAGAGCTTGATAAGATGATCAACAAGATTGGTACAGCAAAAACAGCACAAGCTTTGCGTGAATTTGGTTTGGAGCAGTTATTGTCACGATAATATCATCGTGAGCTTTGCCTCATTGAGATGAGACTACGTGCTAACTCAAGTAACTTTGTTTGGTATTTTGAGGTTTGGGATTTGTGGCACAGAGATGTCGGTAGTCGATTGACGCAAATATACTATTTCAAATAAAAAAATCTCCGACAAGCTGGAGATTTTTTTATCTTCACAACAATGCTTGTGACAAGCATTGCTCTGAAGGGAGGGTGATTTTTTTGTAAATCACCCTTTTTGGAAGTTTTGAAAGGAGTGCGACAACCCTCGATAACTTGCAGGACGCAAGTGGGAAGGGTTGAGGTGGGAGAAAAAGGGAGGGGATTGATTATCCGCGGGCGTAATCATCCGCGATTGGCCATATCGTGATAAAACCGATGATAATACATGTAATAATTGGCGTAATCATTCTTTTCTCCTTAATTGGTTCGCTCTTCCGATATTGAAAGAGCAATCATGAAGAAGAATTGACAACTGCCGTTATGGACAAAGTAAATATATACCCGACTGACGCAGCTGCTTTCTCTCCTCTTCATAAGTGCTCTTTCAATGTATGTTGTTTTCAAAAAACTCTTCAGATATTGGTATCAATGAAGAGAGAGGGGTCTGGTGTGACAAGCAGGTTTTCTCTCTCCAAAAAACCTATATTTGATTACAACTATATAATAGCATACTTTTTTAACTTTGTCAATACCCTTGTTAAACAGAAACACCACTTTGTCGTACACGTATATTCCGCTAATTAGTAAGGTTTTTTAAGAAATATGACGCTGTCAGTCTTGTGATGAGGTCTATAAGCGCTAATGTTAGCTCATATTAAGCAAATAAGATATATTATTGGCTAATGTTAGATCAGGCAGAATGTAGGGATTGTTTCTATTGACTTTTTTGTGTTTTTGGTCTATAATTTTTAATTACAATTTAGTGAATATATTGGGTTTTTGGGAGAAATCTTGGTGAATTGGTTAGGTGAAATAACTAGTTGCCAAGCGTTTTTTTGCCAAAGGCGCTTTTGTTATTGCGTGGTTAGCAAGCCACTATCTAGCGTGTATAGTATATAGACGTTAGATTATTAGTTTGCTAACAAACGTACTTTGAAAATAAAATTGCACACAAGGATAGACAAGAAAGGAGTGAAACAAGGACGTTGCAAAAAGATGTTGATTTGTGAACACGTAAAAACTCAAATAAAATAAGGAGAATAATAATGGTCAAGTTTCTGAATCTGTTCCTCATTTTAATTACTTTTTCTTTCACGGCGCTTAATGCGCAATCTTGGACGACTGATCTTCCGCAGTATTTGGAGGAGCAGTCAAGTTTGAGCTTTGTGCTCAGTGAGCAGCCGCTTGCTGGTAAGAATGGTGCTACGACTGCATTTGCCGAGTGGGAAAAACACTGCGTGACTGTCATGAAGGATTCTGTCCTGAGTGATATTTCGCTCGACCTGGTTATTTTGGCGCCAGCCAACCCAAAGCTTTGGGGTCAGCCACATACGAATGTGAGTCTGTACTTCAATATGGTAGCGGCGCAAGTGAGGGCAGAGAAAGTGCGCCAAGCTCTGATTGAGCA
>JAUIEQ010000033.1 GCA_030429785.1 bacterium | reverse complement strand
AACTACCGAATAAATCACCAAAGCCGCCCAAATCATCAAAATCGAAATTAACTGAGTGGCCTTGACCGCCAAACCCTGTAAATGGGTTACCGCCCGCAGAGCCGCCTGAGCCGCCAACACCAGCGTGTCCAAACTGGTCATAGCGTTGACGCTTCTGCTGGTCTTTCAGTACCTCGTAGGCTTCATTGACTTCTTTGAACTTCACCTCATCGCCACCCTCTTTATCTGGGTGCAACTCGATTGCTTTACGCCGAAATGCTTTTTTTATTTCATCTTGGGTTGCGTTTTTTTCAACGCCAAGCAATGCATAATAGTCTGTTGCCATACATGTTCACGTTACCACAAACAGACACGTCGTAAGGCATTGTCTGTTTGAAAAAATAAAAGTTATTTATCGTCAGTTTGAAAGCCGAATCCTTGATCAAATCCTTGCGATGGCTGTGCTTGTATTTCACCAAATTGCTCTTCGTATTTTTTGATATTAGCAGCAAGCGAAGTAACTAGGCGTTTCATATGCCCTGGACTGAGAATGACCCGACTACTCAAGACTCCTAATTTTTGCCATGAAAAAATATTCATAAAGTCTAGCACAAACTCTTCTTGTGTATGCGTTGTTTGCACTGCGTTAGCATAGTTTCCTTTAAGCACATCATCTTGCGCCTTGATTTGAATTTGTTGTTGATTTTTTTCCGACATACAGTCAAAATTATATAATTAAACACACAAATGGGACAAGGCAAATCTTGCCCCAATAACCGCAACTACTAAGCCAACTACGAGTCTTTTTCTTCTGTATTTCCTTCTTCCTGTTTTACTTCTTCGTATTCAGCCTCAACTGGACCATCTGCTTCGTTTTGTTGGGCAGACGCTTGCTCATCTGCTGCCGGTTGCTCTTGTGCTGCTTGTTCATGCATGTGCTGACCAAGCTTCATCGCAGATTCATTAGTTGCATCAATAGCTGATTTGATAGCATCTTTATCATCACTATCTTTCACGCCTTTGAGCGCATCAATTTTTTCTTGAACTTCTGCATGCAACTCTTCTGGCAGCTTGTCTTTATTTTCCGACAATAACTTTTCTGTTTGATACACAATACTGTCCGCTTCGTTCTTAATATCAATAAGTTCACGCTTTTTCTTATCATCTTCAGCATGCTTTTCTGCATCTTGTTTCATCTGTTCGATTTCTTCATCAGACAAACCAGAGCTAGCGGTAATAGTAATTTTTTGTTCCTTGTTAGTTGCTTTATCCATTGCCTTAACATTCAAAATTCCATTTGCGTCAATATCAAAACTAACTTCAATTTGTGGCGTACCCCGAGGTGCCGGTGGAATACCATCAAGAACGAACCTGCCTAATGTTTTATTATCATGAGCCATTTCACGCTCACCTTGCAGCACATGGATTTCTACAGATGGTTGACTATCTGCAGCTGTAGAAAATGTTTGGGATTTACTCGTCGGGATGGTGGTATTTTTTTCAATTAACTTTGTCATCACACCACCCAGTGTTTCCAAACCAAGTGACAACGGCGTTACATCTAACAATAAGACGTCTTTTACATCACCTTGCAATACTCCGGCTTGCACAGCTGCACCCAGCGCTACAACTTCATCTGGATTAACACTCACGTTTGGTTTTTTACCGAAAAACTCTTCAACCTTTTTTTGGACCAATGGCATCCGAGTCATACCGCCAACCATAACAATTTCATGTATATCCCCTTTACTAAAACCAGAATCCTTTAACGCTTGCTCACATGGCTTAAGCGAACGAGTGATTAAATCATCAACCAACGCTTCAAGTTTGGCTCGTGTCATTTTCATGACCAAGTGTACCGGCCCTGCTTCATTTTGTGTAATAAATGGTTGATTGATTTCAGTTTCGGTTGCAGTTGAGAGCTCAATTTTCGCTTTTTCAGCCGCTTCCTTAATACGCTGCTGCGCAAGCGGGTCTTTTGACAAATCAACACCTTGGTCTTTTTTAAATTCCTCAACAATGTAGTTGATAATAGCGTGATCAAAATCATCACCACCAAGATGCGTATCTCCATTAGTGGCTTTGACCTCAACCGTATTCTCGCCGTCGTCTGAAAAATCAACTTCAAGAATAGAAATATCAAATGTACCACCGCCAAGATCGTACACTGCTATTTTTTGATCTTGTTTTGCTTTATTAAAACCATATGCAAACGCTGCAGCAGTCGGCTCGTTGATAATACGTCGTACTGCAAGACCTGCAATTTCCCCCGCATCTTTAGTTGCCTGACGTTGACTATCATTAAAATATGCCGGAACCGTAATAACTGCTTCTGAAATTGTTTCACCAAGCTTATCTTCTGCATCTGCTTTGAGTTTACGCAACACCATAGCAGCTATTTCTTGTGGCGTATACTCTTTATCACCCATAACTACTTTGACACCGTCATTTTTGCTATCTTTTACAATTTTGTACGGCACATGTTTTTGCACTTCTTGCACCTCAGTATCTTCAAATCGTCGACCAATCAATCGCTTAACAGAAAACAACGTATTTTCGGGATTAGTGACTGCCTGTCGTTTAGCTGACTGACCAGCTAACTGCTCGCCTGATTTGGCAATTGCCACCATTGAAGGCGTCGTTCGATTTCCTTCTTTGTTTTCTATAATTTTTGGCTCTCCACCTTCAACAACTGCCATAGCAGAGTTTGTGGTACCTAAATCAATTCCTAAAATTTTTGACATATGTATTATGTATTATTAATTACTCCAATGGTTACGTACGCAACCAGCGCACATGGTTCATTACTTCATCTGCTGAAATTGGATCTGTATCAGCAAATTGTTCAATTTCATTTTTGTGCAAGTCAGTCATAATAGCCGCGCCTTGCATACCATGCTGTGATGTAGACAATGTGGCGAGTAAGCCAATCTTACAACTACCGCAGCGGGCATACATCAGCATATTGCCATCAGCTGACTCATCTAACAATTCAATATGTGCGTTATGAGCCGAAGCACTGCACATTGGACAACGAGATATCATACGATACGAAAATGATTCTAATGGTGATTTTTTCATGGGGTAGTGCAAAAGTTATTGCTTAGTATTTTTTGAAACCTTGATAGCTATTGTATTTTTTTGTTTTGCTGCATGCTTTGGTGTGGTTACTGTAAGCACACCGTTTTCAAACTCTGCTTCTGCCTTATCACTAGCAACTGAAGCAGGTAATGCTACAGAACGCTTGAACCCACCACTGCGTATTTCTTTTCGATAATAATGCTGCTCATCAACTTCGGTCTTGCGCTCAACCGTCCCTGCAATTGTCAAAATGTCATTCTCAATACTAACGCTAACATTAGCTGGATCAACCCCTGCTAATTGTGCTTCAACATACACATACTTGTCATCTTGGTAAATATCCAATGCTGGATATGCGCTTGAAACAGTTGGTGACAATGGCGAGAACTCCTTAAACATCTCATCCATATCATTCAACTGTTCAAACAATGAAGGTGTCCATTTGATTAAGGTCATATAATGATAATTAATAGTAATATTATTCAGCAACCACAACTTTTGCGGGCGCTATCACTACATCTCCAAGACAGTACCCACTACGCAGCTCCTTGATTACTGTATTGCTCGCATGCTCTTCACTGGGTTGTTTTTCAATTGCCTCGTGTTTCGTAACATCAAATGTTGTTCCAACAGATTCGATTTTTGTAACTCCCAAACCTTCAAAGGTGTGGTTAATCTGTTGCTGAACGTACATCAACCCTTGTACCCAAGAAGCACTTTGCATATCTTCAGGTATATGTTCAAGTGCAGTATTAAAATTATCGATTATTGGAAAAAAATCTGTCAGTACTTGTGATTTTACGTATGTTGCTAGCATTTCCTTTTCCTGAACTGATTGCTTTTTAAGATTCTGATAATCTGCCTGAGCTCGTTTCCAGCCAGCTAGATACTCTTGTGCTTGTTCTTCAAGCGTCATTGTAGTTTCTTCCGCTGTTATCATATCCTCAGCTTCTACGTGTTGCTTGGTATGAGCTTTGGATTTATTAGTAGTAGTTTCTTTTTTTGGCATACAGTTTGTTAATAACTAAGATTTCGCTAACGCAGCTTGCGTGTGATTGAGCAACGCACAGTTCAATGCATAGTTCATTCGCATAGGACCAAGAATACCAACTATGTACTTCTCATCTCCTTGATACAGCGGGGCTATAACCAAGGAACACTCCGGGCTAAACACATTATCTTGACCGACTGTAATTTGCAGCTGATCTACATCATAATACATAGACGTCATACTTTCATCCAAATGATCAATAACTTGCGATATCTGTACTACTGCTTGCAGTTCATGAAACTCTGGCTGTGAAAACAAGTTAGTCAATCCAGTGTAATAAATATCACGAGGCGTGTATGCTACCATAACTGCTGCATCAGCAAATTCAACAATTATCTTTGCTATTTTTTTGTACGTATCTCGTGATATTACTGACTCATCTGCCAAAACAGCAGCGAACGCTTGTTGGTATTTTGCGGGCAACTGTTTTGAAGTCGTAACATATTGATCAACATACATTTTCCAACCCAATTCACTCGGCACTCTACCAGCTGAAGTGTGTGGTTGAGTTAGATAACCTAACTCACTTAACTCTGCCATTTCATTTCGAACTGTTGCTGAAGAAACATTTACTGCTCGTGCTAGATTTTCCGAACTGATTGGAGTAGCTGTTTCAGAATAGTTTTCCACAATCAATTTTAATATTTTTTTTTGTCGTGGCGTGAGCATAATTCACTAATGTGTTGCTGATAAACAGTTTTTTTCTGTCACTTTTAATACTACCAAAACTAGCACTCTAACGTCAAGAGTGCTAATTTAGTACGCAGTTTAAAACCACTGCTCGCTACAGTGGTTGTTGTCATTACTACGCAAGAGAAAGAGGAATTACACGACGACTCATAATTGGTTCAATGCCTGCTATAACAGAATGCGTCACAGGTGTCTGTGAGACAAACCCTGTTATCGCCCCTCTTTTGATATCAGACCAAGCATCGCGTTGATTCAAATACAAACCATAGGTATATAGTACAGGGTTTAATTGGCTGTGCTTGAAAGCATCTTCAATAACTTGATTCATTCTAAAGTGATTTATAAAGTATACATCAAAATCTGACAAGGACGACATTACATCAGCTACATTACTAGCGTACACAACTTCAAAACCAAACTGACTAAAATAAAAATCAAGATCTCGAGCAACGCCTGCAACTTGTTCAATGACCAAAACTCTTCCCTGACGAGTGGTTGCGACCTGCTTTTTCTTGGCCATACAATAGCCTCCTTTTTTTATTGTGAAGTAACGAAAAATTGGTGCGTTGAGTTGATTTAAAAAAATATCACCAAGTAATTATGTTGTCAAATAAAAAAACGCTTCCCTAAAGAAGCGTACTGTACATTAATTTTGCAATGGTGCTACATATTTTTTCTCAACTCTAACTTTGATAAATATTTCACTGCACTGAAGCTTAAAGCTGATAATTCGTGTACCACCACTACCGTGATATAATCGAACTTTTGTACCTTTTTGAATAACAAATAGTTCATACGAAACATGTTTTGGAAGTTGTGATGTTCTCACTATTTTCTGACAATCAATAGGTATGTCTTGTGTAATACACCCTGGAACAAATTGTCTTTTTTGTTTTTTTCTGACTAAGTTCCTGTGGGTACTGGTAGCGGAGGGTTGTTGATTGCGCATCACTCATTTCCTTGTTTTATGATGATTGTTGTTAAAGAGTACTTCTGATTACAGCAAACACACTACTAATCGTCAATGCTTTTTTGTTGACACAGCATGACACAAAATGAAAAATATTGAAAAAATATGTTTTAAATATATAAAAGTAATATTATTTTCTGTTCTTTTATTTAAACAAAAAAAGCTGCGGCTATGATAGCTGCAGCTGTAAGGTAAAAAAATAATTAATGGAGATGGAACTTCTTGGCGATAATATGTGAGGGTGATTATCCGTTATCAGTGTACTTGATTGCACAAACGCCTTTCTTAATCATTCACACATTACTCTCCTCGCCATCTATATATTTATGGGATTATAGTAAAAAAGATCTTTAACAATGTTAGTGTATATAAACAAAAGTAATGTGTCAAGCAGAAACACTTGCTATTGAGCACGTAAAAGAAAACTGCTTTCATTTAACCACTTGTATATTACAAGTAACCAGATTAAACCATTAAAGTTTAATTTATTGAAAAATGATTTCATTATATACCATTAACTTTGTCAATGTCAACTGACACTATTGTGGAAAAGTTTATTTTCGCTTTAATTGGCGAGAAATCTGTAAAATAAGCCCAATACTGGCTAAGTTAATAACTAACGATGTTGACCCATATGAGACAAAAGGCCATGGCACTCCCGTTAACGGCAATAAGCCAACCATAGCTCCTATATTAATAACTGATTGCCAACCAAGCCATGCTACTAGCCCAACAATAACTAAACTTTCATACATATCATCAACACGTTTACTAAGTCGAAAAGCATAAACAAAATAATATATAAACAACATAACTATGATACTTGTTGCTACAAATCCAAGTTCTTCTGCCAAAACTGCAAATATTGAGTCACCGTAACTTTCTGGTAAATACTGAAATTTTTGACGCGAATGACCCAACCCCCTACCAAACCAACCTCCTGAACCAATAGCAAGCAATGCTTGGTTAATATGATAGCCAAGACCCTGCGGATCAGCATCTGGGTTTAAAAAAGTAGTCAGACGCGCCGCCCTGTATGGAGCTGTTTTAATCAATAACCACACTGATACTATACCCCCTAAACCAAACAATGAAATGTGAGGCAATGCACCTCCGGCAACAAAATACATAGTCAGTGCTATAAGAACAAAAATACCCGTAGTGCCTAAATCAGGCTGCAACAGCAACAAGCCAGCAACTACTGCGACAATAACAACAAAAGGAATAAATGACTGTTTGAAATGCTTGATAGTAGCTTGGTGAGCTTCAAGCCATGCAGCCAAATACAAAACAAAAGTGAATTTAACCAACTCTGATGGCTGAAATGAAATCGGGCCAAGTACCAACCACCTACTAGCCCCCAAACGAGTATCTCCAAACTGAGGAATCAAAACAAGGATTAACAACACTAACGACAAAACAAAAAAATGTAATGAATATTTTTTTAAAAAAGAAATTTTAATATTATACAATAATAGACCGCCAACAAAACCTATAAGCACACCTTGTGATAACTGCTGTTTGAGAAAGTAATACGTATCATCAAAATTTTTCAAGCCAACTGCTGATGAAGCGGATGTCAGAACGATCAAGCCGACACACAACAAAACAATAGACATTCCAAAAAAAACCCAATCAGGTCGCCGTGATTGCTCTTGTGAAAAAAGATTACCTATATGACCTAGTGTTTTTTTAATGACTGATCGATTCTTTGGCATATACAATAACTTATAATCCACTATCAAGCAACTGCGCTAAAAGAAGCCCTACCCCAAACGCAATCGCTGCCGCCACACCACCAACCAGTAGCATTTCTATGCCATTCTTAAGCCACGAACCTCCAGAAACAATACTACGACAAGCACCAACGCCGAACAACGCTACGCATGTCATCGCAATCGACCACTCAAATCCATACACACTTAAGAGCGGGATCAGAAATGGCAACAGTGGCAAAATACCAGCAAAAACAAATGAAATTCCAGTTACAGTACCATGCTTAATTGGTGAGCTACCAGCATCATCAACAAGCTGCAACTGTTCTCGCAACAGAGTATTTCGCCAAACATGCTTGTTGCTACTAATCGCTGTTACTAATTCCTCAAGCTGCTCACCGTTAAATCCTTTTGATTTATAAATTGTACGCAACTCGTTTTTCTGTTCTTCAGGCATTGTATCAATTTCCCAGGCTTCTTTTTTTTGTTGCTCGCTCAAGTATGATTGCTCTGATTTCTGACCAAGATAGTTTCCCAATCCCATGCTAGCAGCGTCCGCAAGCAAGTTGGCTATTCCGAGAATGATAACAACCCTAGGACTCAGCGCTGCGCCTGCAACACCAGCAACAACAGCAAATGTTGTAATAACTCCATCATTTGCAGCAAATACAGCATCAGCAATATACCTACCAAACAATCGATTGTGCCATACTGCCTCAAATTCAGAATGATTGACTGACCTTAGTTCACTGCTCTTTTTTGAGTATTCAGTTGCCATGATCGCTGCTTCTTTTTC
>JAUIEQ010000032.1 GCA_030429785.1 bacterium | reverse complement strand
CAGTATGCGTACTTTGAAGCACAAAAATGCCAACGCCTATATATACAACTATCAAAGTTACAATTGTACCAATAATAATCAGGTTGCTTTGTGACAAAAATCTCTGCATATGGTTATTTTTGATTTTTTCGTAGTTCGTCTATTTGTGCTTGCAAGTCGGCAATTTGCCCTTGTTGCTCTTTGATTGCTTCAAGCAATATTGGAACCATCTGATCATACGCAACAGATTTGTACCCTTCGTCACCCGTTGTCACAAGCTCTGGGAAAAAAGCCTCTACCTCTTGAGCTATCAAACCAATTTGCCTGTCTTCATCAAATCCACGATCAGGATACTCCTCTGTTCTCCAATCAAATCGCACACCATTAATATTTTGCAGTGCATCAAGTACGTTGTACAACGGTGTAATATTTTTTTTCAAACGAATATCAGAACTTGTATCCCACTTAGCCGCAATTGCATCGCCTGCAATATTCAAATCATAACTAACATCAGGAGAGGTGTCATTAATCCCGATCACGCCATTTCGACTCAAGAATAATAATTCTGTTTCAGAGCCAACCACTTGCACATTTGTCCAAAATGAGATGTCTTGATCTGACGCAATGTGTAAGTTTTCCGTACCATCACTCACCAGAGATCGACTCACCAAATTTGAAGCTCCCTCACCACTACCGAGCACAAACGTAGCGCCAGATTGTAGCTGAATATTATGACCACCATTAAATGTACCAAACTGAGCCAGCACATTCATTACATTGGTACCATCATCAATTGCCAAGGCGCCATTTTCTATTCGTACATCACCAGTAACATGCAACTTATCTTGCGGAGCGCTATTGCCAATACCAACTTCCCAAATAGTATTATTTGCATACAAATCACTTCCGGACTGCGTCCAATACCCCGAACCAGGAATGGCTGCAATGTCTCGCCACTGCGCAACACCTGATGCATCAACTGATGTCAACACATAATTTGCTTGAGCAGTTCCGTCATTAATTAATATATCACCTTCAATAGCAAGCTTAGCTTGAGGCGAGGCAGTGCCAACACCAACATCACCATCACCTTGAATCACAAGATGACTACCACCGTTTGCTTTTCCACGAATACCAAGATACGATGCGTTGTCAGAGTTAGCGACATAATAACTAAATACTGCACGCCGATTAGCCAATGTATCATCACCGATGCTGAATAAATCATACTCTTGCAGTGTCGACATTGTCGAAGACGAAACGCTCAATGCTTCTTGCGGATCGCTGTTACCAACACCAACCAACCCTTCATCAGTAATACGCATTGCCTCAATACCATCAGTAGTGAATTGCAAAGTGTCTCGCGCCGCTAAACCAACCCCTGTATTTTCGTTTTCACCTCGAAATGTATATATAGGAGCACCAGCAACATAATTTCCTGAACGTAGTGCCAACCCTGAACTGTTACCACTTCGAATCCATGCTTTTGACCATTGCCATTTTTCATCACCTTCATTAATGAGTGAAATCGTATCATCAGTTGACTCAAAAAAACCAGTATCTCCGTCACCAAACACAATACCATCAGCCAGCGATGAATTGGCAGTACTGGTAGCAATATGCAACAAACCAGCCGGAGAGTCATTGTTTATACCAATCCCCACTCGACCATCTTGCGTAACTGTCAATCGATTCGCTGCATTGTTCCACAAACGAAAATCATTTGATGGCTTGCTCACATACAATGCCCAATGATCAGGGCTATTCACATCATACTGTAGTCGTATCTCAGGATTATCACCACTATCTACATCTTGAACTGTAATATACGAAGCATCTCCTGAGGTGTTATCAAACAAAGCAACAGCGGGCACACTACCTACTTGCACTTGAGTCAAAGCAACTTGCAGCGCCGGTTGCGCCAAATCGCCACTATAGGTAATATCAACACCAGCCGCAGATGTGTCAGTCGCATCAATATCAAGGTTGCTGTCTATATCCTGGATACCGGTACAGGTCTGATACACTGGCTTGGTTCTGTTTGTTGTTGGCGGTGCGCCTGGCGGACCTGTCCACACACCACTAAAACAAGCTGTTTGAGCAACAGCGGTCAAAATTCCAACACAAAAACTGAGCGCAGCACTAAAAATAACAGTCAAACCGACTGCTCGAACAAAATAATAACGAGCATGGGGAACGTGCATAGATTGTTGCTTTTAAACTGCTAGAATTATACAATAAAAATAATTATCTGTGTAGGACTTCTTTTTCAAGAAGCACTATACCATCTAATTACTAATGAGTATCTATATGCCTATAGTCGCATACATTATTATCGGAATCATAGTCCTGGCGTTGATTTGGTTCGTTGCCGTCTACAATGGTCTTGTTCGACTCAAAAATAGAGTTGAAGAAGCGTGGTCAGACATTGACGTGCAACTCAAACGTCGCTATGACCTTATCCCAAATCTTGTTGAAACAGTCAAAGGATATGCTAAGCACGAAAAAGAACTGTTTGAAAATGTAACCAAAGCTCGAAGCCAAGCAATGAATGCACAAGACCCTCACGCAAAAGCTGAAGCTGAAAACATGCTCAGCAGCACACTCAAATCATTGTTTGCTGTTTCAGAAAACTATCCTGAACTCAAAGCAAGCGATAACTTTGCTAAATTGCAAGACGAACTATCTGACACCGAAAACAAAATCCAAGCAGCACGAAGATTCTACAATGGACAAGTTCGTGACTTCAATACAAAAATTCAACTCTTCCCTACCAACCTCATCGCAGGTATGCTCGGATTTGTTGAACGAGAATTCTTTGAAGTTGATGATGCGAGTGAACGAGAAAATGTCAAAGTTTCATTCTAGGCCAGCCTAATAATAAGTACATCGTAAGAAAAAATCACATTTGAGGCATTATGCAACCGACTCACATCCTCGTCTGCAAACAAATTATTTGCTCCTTAATTACCATCCATTCACCACAACCATGTACAACCAAATTACTGCCAACAAAAGAAAAACCGTTTTTTTGATCACACTATTTATTGTTGTGGTGTTATTTGTTGGTTATGCTATTGGACAATATTCAGGATATGGTTATAGCGGACTGGTCATTGCTCTGATTGTCTCGATCATCATGTCACTTGGTAGTTATTTTTCTGGTGATAAAATAGCCTTGGCATCAGCCGGAGCCACAGGTCCGATCACAGAAACTGACAATGCGTACATCTACCGTCTAGTAGACAACCTTTGCATAACAGCTGGTCTGCCAATGCCAAAAGTATATCTCATACCTGACCCAGGGCTCAACGCCTTTGCAACAGGCAGAGATCCTGAGCATGCTTCGATCGCGCTCACCACAGGAATTGTACAACATCTAGAAAATGAGGAGCTTGAAGGCGTTATTGCGCATGAACTTGCTCACATCAAAAACTACGACATTCGTGTCATGACAATTGTTATTGTGCTGGTCGGAACAGTAACGTTGTTAGCTGACTTCTTTTTACGGTTCAATATGTTTGGCGGGCGCAATGATCGAAATAGCAATGGCAATATCATCATGCTTGTAGGACTGATTCTTGCTATCCTTTCCCCTATTTTTGCAACACTGATACAACTAGCTGTATCACGAAAACGAGAATATCTTGCTGATGCCTCAGGTGCACTGCTGACTCGATACCCACAAGGACTAGCTAATGCACTACGAAAAATCGGCCAGCACAGCCAACTACAGCGAGCCAACAAAGCTACCGCACATCTGTGCATTGCCAATCCATTTGCAGGCAAGCATATCAGCAAGTTATTTGCCACCCACCCACCGATCGAAGATCGTATTGCACAACTTGAGCACATGACCTAAGAAAGTGAAAAGTTTGTAAGGACACAGAGCATGTAACATCAAAAACCCATACCTCTAACTTGAACCCTTGACTTACCAACCGTACTACTTGTTATTTACTCTATACAGTTTACAAAACCATGGGACTTTTTCAAAACATTTTTTCCAAAAAACCAGTCAAGACCGGCAGTGCGTTCAAACAAAATTACGGCCAAGACTCACTACATGAAATACTGCGAGATGCCAAACGCTCCATGCACGCAACACTGGGCAATGTATCATACGAAGGGCTTGATAAGCTCGAACGCATTATTGCCAAACGAGCCAAAAATCTCCCAACCGGCACAGGCTTTAGCTCATATACCAAGCGCTACATGAAAGAAGACGTCTATAAACTGTACAAAAAAAACGAAATCAGTGAAGCAGATATGAAAGATTTCAAGAACATCATTGATGCATTATGACGCAACACATACCTACCTCCGCTTGAGAACTTGTATGCATACTCAGTATCCGTGCTTATGGTTAGTCAAAACCACCGCATCACCTACCTACCGTCAATGATCAGCCTTACTACTCCAATTCAACAACTAACACGTGTTGGTGCTACAACAGCATCTCGTTTACGACGGTTCGATATTCGGACTGCCGCAGATCTGTTATGGAACATTCCCAGAAAACACGAAGATCTGTCTACGATGTACACAATTGATCAACTTGCAGTTGGTATGCATGTCACTGTCCAAGCAACTGTTCAGTCAATCAAAAAACGTCCGCTTCGTAATCGCAAAATGACACTTACTGAAGTTGTCGTTGCTGATGACACTGGACAACTGCAGCTCGTATGGTTCAACCAACCATACATCAGTACAACGTTGCGCGAGCATGACCTGCTGTTTCTCTCAGGTGAAGTTAAACAAGGCCGCAATGGTGAGCTACAACTAACCAACCCAAACTATGAGAAAACCACTACAACATCAGATACAATGCATACTGGTCGCATTGTCCCGCACTACCACCTCACTGCTGGTCTTACCCAAAAACAATTACGCTTTTTGATCAAACAAGTTCTGCCACTCACGAGTAGTATAGAAGATTACGTACCCAAAAATATTCGTCAGCGCTACAACCTTATCGACCTTGCTACTGCTCTTGAGCACATACACTATCCTGAGAACATGACCGACCTAGAACGTGCTCGACATCGACTCAAATTTGATGAGCTGTTTTTGATCATGCTTGCAGTTGAGTCAGCCAAAACCCAACTAACCACTGTCCAAGCACCCAAGATTACATTCGACACAGCAGCAACCAAAACATTTGTTGATGCGCTGCCGTTTACATTAACTGCAAGTCAAAAAAAAGCTGCATGGACAATCATTTCAGACCTTAGTAAAGGCAATCCAATGAACCGATTATTGCAGGGTGATGTCGGATCTGGAAAAACAGTTGTCGCAGCACTGGCTATTTTGAACACATGTATTACGCGATTGCAGTCTGTGCTACTTGCTCCAACAGATATTCTCGCCAAACAACATTACGACTCATTTGTCGAGTTGTTCGCAACTACTGAATGCACTATTGCAATGCTTACCAGAACCACTACTGAGCTCGCATACAAAAATAACCGCGAACAAATTCCCAAAAAAGATCTTGAGCAAGCAATTGCCAACGGTTCGGTCCAACTCATTATTGGCACGCACGCGGTGCTACAACATAATCTTATCTACAACAATCTTGCCTTGGTTGTGGTTGATGAACAACATCGTTTTGGCGTCAATCAACGCAGGCAGCTCAAAGACATGACCCCTGATCTCATACCACACTTTCTATCAATGACCGCAACTCCTATTCCCCGATCACTTGCACTGACAATGTATGGCGACTTATCAATTTCAGTTCTCAAAGAAAAACCAACCAACCGCAAACCAATCATCACAAAACTCATCCACAAATCAAACCGAGCTCGCGCATACCAAGCTATTCGGACTGAGATTGCCAAGGGCAACCAAGCGTTTGTGATTTGCCCACTGGTTGAAGAAAGTGATAAACTCGGTGTCAAATCAGTCACCACTGAACTCAACAACCTATCAACCAACATTTTCCCTGACCTGCGCATCGGCATGGTCCATGGCAAACTCAAAAAAGCTGATAAAGAACAAGTCATGGCAGACTTTCGCAACAAGCAATTAGATATGCTTGTTGCAACTGCAGTAGTTGAAGTTGGTGTTGATATTCCTGATGCAACGATTATGATTATTGAAGCTGCGGAACGATTCGGTCTTGCTCAGCTACATCAATTCCGTGGACGAGTTGGTCGATCTGACAAACAATCCTACTGCTACCTCTTCACATCAGAAAATACACGCCCAACCAACGATCGTCTACAAGCACT
This sequence comes from bacterium, assembly GCA_030429785.1. Classification (GTDB taxonomy): domain Bacteria; phylum Patescibacteriota; class Patescibacteriia; order S139-126; family S139-133; genus JAUIEQ01. The sequence continues at coordinate 2,075 of JAUIEQ010000032.1, read as the reverse complement.
AGTCGCTACCAACAACGGGTTTGAACTTGCTGAAACAGATCTTAAACTCCGCGGTCCTGGCGATGTGTATGGCTACCGACAATCTGGACTTCCAGAACTAGCAATTGCATCACTAAGCGATGTACAGAGTATAGAATCTGCCAAAGAAGCAGCTGAGACACTCTTACAAGCAGATCCTCAGCTAACCAATAACCCGCTACTAGCAAGCCAACTAGCTAGCAGAGTTGGTCAAATGCATTTTGAATAACAACAACCTCGCCTCAATCAGCACTACATGTTAGCTGTTATTGACAAAAACGCAGTGATTTTTTACTATTGCTCCATATCCACACTCTTTAACAATCAACCCTTAACCGACGGAGACGAAGCATGTCCCTACTTGATTCATCCTAATGCTGATTCAGCAACCCATCCAACAAACTCTCAAAAAGACAAAAACACAAACCAACTGGAGATTTTTATGAATCAGCAAAACAAAAGCACCTACACAGCCACGGATCTCAATGCTTTCAAGCAGCTACTGCTCAAGGCTCGAGATGAAACAAGAGCTGAAATCAGCAAATTTAAAGAAAGCTTGGCTGACCCAGGAGACCACCATATCAACCATAATCACATGGCAGAGAACGGTACTGATGCCATGGAGCTCTCAAAAATTGCTAACCAAGTTACTGTTCTAAGCAAGTATTTGCAAAAAATAGAACATGCACTGACACGAATAGCAAACGGGAACTACGGCGTTTGTGGCCACTGTGCAAAAACCATCCCACGCGAACGTTTGATGATCGTACCTGTTGCAAAAGAATGTCGCACCTGCAAAGAAAAAGGTAATCAGCAATCAAGAATCTATTCTGGTGCACGCCGCTAACCTCTCTCAAGACCTACGCTGTAGGTCTTTTTATTCAAAAAAACAACGCGTACTGCATTGCTCATTCTGAGTAACTACAATATTCATGGTGTCCTCGCCAGGATTCGAACCTGGATCGCAGGCTCCGCAAGCCCGTATTCTATCCATTGAACTACGAGGACAACAATTTGTTGCAACTACTATAGAAACCGCCCGAAGGAGCGGCTTAGTATTAATACCACATTATATATTTTTTTTCAATACCATCACGTGCATCGAATTTCTATAACTTTAACAGCTTTGCCAGCAATTCTGAAATCGGACGACCTTCACGTTCTTGATTCTCTGGCACATATTGCAATAAGTAACGACGTAACTCATTTGGATCAACTGATACATCATACGGAACGCTCAAACGCGGAATAGATACTGACTTGAATTCAAAATATATATTATGTACATCTGGTATTTCGTATGCGATCCAAAATGATTTAATATCTTCAAAAGGATACAACCGATTCTCAATCACAACCCCCTCTTGAGTTACTTTGATAGTCATTTCACGTGGCTCGCGTCGCTGAATGTACACAATCAGCACCGCAACCAAAATCACAATAACAGCAAACAAAATATTTGCTGTCACCAACGCATAAACCACCAGTCCGATAGCTGCAAGTGCAGCAACTACATACCACACAACACCGCGCTCATGATGCTCAAATTCTGCAAAATCCCACTGGTACAGCACCGCGCCATAATCTGTTGGTTGTTCTAATAAATCAATTGGCATATATCATATTGTTACTCTCACAGTATACTATGGAGACGTTGGCTTGACAATGTGACGCTATGCGGTATACTACGCAACAAGAATATTACAGTTAAAGAGTGACCGATCTTTTACAAGCAGTTATGCCTTCAGGGTGTGGCTGTTTTTTGCACAAAAAGCTGCTACCCCCTGGGGAATTAACAGGTTGTTCTACACATATGAACAAGAGATCTGGGTTCGTCGCCAGCAGCTCGCCTGCCCCCGGAGCTAATCACTAACACCATCGACCTATGTTTGGAGTTCTGCAGAGGGTCGCGCTTCTAGTGATGACCCTCGGGGTATTAAGAATATTTTTCCCAGACGTAGCAAACGAGCTCGCTACCTTGCTCATACGAGTACTGACACTACTCAACGTTATCTTGGACACGGTAGCTAACTCACAACATAGTTTGCTATAACCAA
>JAUIEQ010000187.1 GCA_030429785.1 bacterium | reverse complement strand
CTACTTGGATCTTTGATTCAATTATTGACGCTACTATTACTGGATAAACATCTCGTTGCTGTAGCACCAAAAACTGCCCGTACATTTCGGGCAGTTTTTTGTTTCAGATATGCATTGATGTTCCTACCAAATTAAAAACAAGTAACAGACATTACTAGTGAATCTGTTTGTGTATATGTATTTTAACAAGCAGGTCTTTTTTATACTTTTTTAAACCGTACTGAAAACACTGGCTCATACTCTGACTCATCTCTATCAGTTACTACCACCTCTTCACCATTGGCATATTGAGTGAGCGCAATATCAGCCAGCATTTCCTGATCGCTCGCTATGTCTTGCTTGAGCTCATCAAGTTTGTCATAGTCAGCCCCCATTTCAGCTTGCGCTTCATGCTCAATTGTTTTTTTGAGGTCACGCAGTTCTTTGAGTTGATCCTTAATGTCTTCATACGCTTGATTGCCAGCCAACATATCTCTGTACACTGCTTGTACTTTTTTTCTTGCAGCCGATCAAAGACAGATTGAATATCCTTCATAGTAGTTTGATAAAAAATAAAAACCGCTCCATGCGATTAGCTATAGTATAACAAATGGTGCGTGATTGAACATACGGATTAGGCAAGCAAAAGTGACTTAAGCTCGGCCATATCATCTTGCCACGCAGTACCATTGAACCACTGCATGTTATTGAACTGCAGCTTGTAGGTGTCAGTTGGACGTTGCGCTGAACCGAGATATATATACTGTTTGTTTTTTTGCTGAGCCCACTCTATTGCCATGAGCATCATACCCATCCCCATATTCTTTGGTGATTGATCAAGATCATAAAATGGATATGAATAATGCAACAATGACTCATTTTCATAACAAATTGCATAACCAATAGCTGCATCGATTGTATACGCGAATAGCGCATTGAAATTACTAGCTTCAGGATTGGTGATGAGGTCTTTTGCCTTATTTGCACTAAACGTACCGATGCCAAACTTAGTATCATAAAAATCTTTACACAACTTCCCAAGCTCCCACGAATAGTCAGCATACGGCAACTGATGCGAAGCCAGATCCATAGCGGCTACTTTTCGAAGTACACGCCTATTTTCACTTGTCAGTTCAAACCCATCAAGAGCAATCCGAACACTACGAGTCTGTTTCATCATTCCTTTTGCCGGTCTCACAAAAACATACCCTTGATCATACAAAGCAGTACAATTTTCTTCTGAAAAATCAGAAATTATTTTTTTGTCCCAGGAAAGATACGACATTGAAAAATAATCAAGTAACAATAACCAAGATACAAAAATGTTTGATTATTGAAAATCGGTGTTTGGTTTTTTAGGATAGCGCCACCCACATACCAAGCAAGACAAATGCAGCATGAATCACCCAAAACCGCATGACTGTTTTTTGTTCACTCCATCCAATCATTTCAAAATGATGGTGCAGTGGCGCCATTTTGAAAATCCGTCGACCCATAGCATGTCGACCCAATACTTGAATCAATACACTACCTAACTCGACATAAAAAATAAAACCAAAGAGCGGCAAGAGCAGCATGTGGTTGAGTACAATTGTGTTAATAGCAAGCAACGCACCAAGGCCAAGCGATCCAACAT
>JAUIEQ010000186.1 GCA_030429785.1 bacterium | reverse complement strand
ACTCAAAGCCCGTGTACCAAAAGACATTACAGACGCAAGCACACTAACACTTGAACAATGCCAGCAATTACTTGAAGAGGCCGCTGAAGCCAAAAAGGCAAAAAAAGGCGTCAAAACAAAAACAGCTGCTAAGAAAAAAACTCCTACCAAAAAGAAAACTGCTCAGGCTAAGAAAACCACCAAAAAAGCCACGTAGCGCACCATAACAAAGCGCAGTCAAAAATCAACCTTACTTGTCGGTTGATTTTTGTATTAAAAAACCACCTCGTTCTACGAAGTGGTAGGTGGATTTAATTTACTTGATTGAGACAGCTGCTTGAGTAAAACTTTTATTTGCCTTGTGAATCGCATTGACCAATAAGCGTAAAGCAAACTTTTCGGCAACATGATGCCACAGGCGCTTACTGCCACGCAAATAAAAATACAACCACACCCAATACCGGTGCAATAAAAAACTAGTACTCTTATCAGCTCGCAAATACTGATCAAGCCAGTTCTGCACGTCAATATGGTGTTGCATGAGCTGTATGTTTGCAAAAACGACATGTGCACACACGGCTATAAGTGTAGTTGGTCTATGTTTGCGCAACCGAGTATATCTTTGAGCATCTGCTTCGTTGCTGAATGCTGGAAAAACAATATCCTGAAGCGCAATGGTTAATGATGCCGGCACTCGCATCTCTGGAGCAATAGACAATTCATCAAATACTGCACCTTGCAACGCAAGCTTGTTTTCCTGCTTGCTCACCACATAATGCAGAACTGCAAAAATGATGAATGCGATACCACTACAAAACAGCACTGATGCAAGTGTTTCGTCATATGTCAGAAATGGATACACCATCCCTGCAAGCAACAACGACACTACTCCGATAACTATATTCATATGCAAACTCCTTTGACTTAGTTTGAAGTGCTTATTTTCGTACTAATCAATCCACTGCAAAGGCGTTGGAGCAGCGTGCAGTTCCGCAATAGCTTCACAAAGATACTCAATATATGTATCGAAAAAATACCTATCCTCTTTTTCGTTGAGCAACAAGTGCAGATAGCACCCATAAAAAATCTCAACAGCCTGCACTGCATGAAGATATTGCTTGTCATCAGCTGAGAGATCGTTAGCACCATCTGCCACCATCGGTAGAGTCGTTTTTTCAGCAGAACCAAGAATATTCTGGATTGCTTTACTTGCCTCAATTACTGAATAGGTCTGGTATGGATTATCAAAAGCTTCCGATATAGCCCTATTTATTTTACTTGATACTGACTGACTTCTTACTTGATCTGATGCGGTATCAACTTCCCGCCAACCTGCTTGAGCATCACGTGCCAGGATATACTTAACAAGATATGCGACTGCAGGATACGTCACCCGCGCGATGGCATATGATCCAAGCAATGCCAGTAGAAAATGCACCTGAGCAACAAAGTACAACGCGATGAACATACATACACCAATAATAAACCGAACAAAACCTGCACGCATATACTGACCAACGTCAAAGTACCTTAAATCAATATGCATAAAGAACCTCGCTTTATGTGATTGTGTGTTGTGAGCAACCTCACTTGTCAAAGAAACAATAAACAATCATACCAAAGAACGTGCGCTATGTCAACGATATTGCACC
>JAUIEQ010000031.1 GCA_030429785.1 bacterium | reverse complement strand
TTTATTAAGCGAGATAGTGGAGTTTCTGGAGACACGAGTTTGATCAGTAAGGTTTTGGATTTCTTTTCTACCGCAACCTCATGGTTCTTGCTCATTAGTATCATTGTGGTGATTACATTGCTACAACGTCGACGTCGAACAGCGCCAGGTGATACAGACGCATTAGCCTAGTAGTCAATCAAATAAGTAATCCATTGAGATATACAAAAACCACCATAATTTGGTGGTTTTTGTAATTAATGTAAAGAGATTTTCTCTTACGCTTTGATTGATTCGATGAATGCTTTGAATGTTTTTGGATATTCTCGGGCCATTTGTGAGAGTACTTTTCGATCAAGATCAATCTCTTTTTTCTTGAGGATGTTGATTAGTTCCGAGTATTTTAGACCGTAATTTCTGACAGCGTTGTTGAGCTGTGTTTGCCACAAACGTCGCATAACTCGTTTTTTGTTGCGTCGATCTCGGTAGGCATATGCACCTGCTTTGGTGGTAGCCTCTTGAGCCAGTCGATAGACATTCTTTCGTCTACCAGTGTATCCTTTGGCTGCTTTGATTACTTTTTTACGCTTCTGTGTACGAACCGATCCTCGTTTCACTCTAGGCATACTAGTGTTAGATTAACGATATAAATTGATTATTTTGAGTAAGGTAAAAGTCTTTTGAGGGTTTTGTAGTTGCTCTTATGAGCTGATTTTCGACCACGTTTTCGACGAGTCAGTGTCCCACTTTCTTTACCATTGAAATGACCTTGTCCTGACGGGATCTGCTCAAAACGCGTGCTTCTATTTTTGGTACTTTTTTTGACTTTAAATCGTTTCAGAATAGCTTTTTGGGTTTTCAGTTTTGGCATACTTTTACAGGTAAATAAAAAACGGCAAAGGCTAATACCGTATGGTTATATTGCCTTATTTTTTGACTGGTGTCAAGACCGCAAGCATTTTATGACCAACACGTTTTAAGGCTTGTTCTACGGTAACTTCGTGGTCAAGTGATGTTATAAAGTCATTAAAAACTTCTCGTACATGTTCTGGATGAGCTTTTTGTCGTCCTCTGAGAATCATTTCAACTTTGACTTTATTGCCCTTGGCGAGAAATTTATTGGTCTGTTTTACACGCATTTCAATATCGTGTTTTCCCATATTGTATGAGAGTCTAATCCCCTTGATTTCACCACTTTTACTGCGTTTTTTATCAAGTTGTTTTTGTTTGTTTTGTTGGTATAGCAGTTGTCCATAGTCCATGATTTTACAAACAGGAGGTTTGGCTTTTGGCGATACCTCTACTAAATCAAGGCCAGCTTTTTGTGCGTGTTCCAGTGCTTGGGTGACAGGCATCACATCACGAATACCTTCTTCAGGATGTACAAGACGGACTTCTGGCACTTTAATTTGGTTATTGATTCGATATTTTTTAGAAATATGTTTGAAGGTTAATTCTGAATAGTATGTATAGAAAGAGAAATATATAAGAACACTAAAATTGTTCAGTAATTTTTTGGTGGAGATGGCGGGAGTTGCACCCGCGTTATCAGAGAATAATCTTACAAAAGATTGTACAAGCTTCGTGTATTTAGATGTTTCATGCTACTGATAAAAATAGACAAAAGTAACAAAAGCATTATTCCTTAATTGTCCTTTGTATAGCGGAAAATAAACAAAGTGAGTCTGATGCTTGTGGCACCCTAGATGACCTATCAGACATTGATCAACAGGATGGTAATGGGTTTATGCCATTACAGGAGCGAAACTCGGAACAGCGAAAGCTGATCGAATTTTGCTGAACACATTTTTTGCACGTAATATGCGGACTTGAGATTTAGTAACGCACGCTCATAAGTCCGTAGCGTACGACTTGTCTTTTAGTACATTATTACCTGAGCGAATATATGACATCCCCTTAAAGTTAGGCGTGCCGTTTTAGTGCTCGTTGTATATCTCTGTCAATGGTCTTTTTCTTTAACCGTTCTCGTTTGTCGTGTTTTTTTATTGAGCGAACGAGGGCGATCTCAAGTTTTATTAAACTTCTGATAGTATACAATTTAACAGGTACTATTGTCAATCCTTTCTGAGTCAGTTTTCCTCTTAAGTAAGCCAATTCTTTTTTATTGAGCAATAGTTTTCTTGCTTGTTCTGTATGATAGCCAGCTTGCACAGCAGTTGCTGGTTTGTATTTGGATACATGCGCATTTACAAGCCATGCTGTATTGTCTGGTTTGATAATGATATAACTGCCTTTAAGACTCACATGAGCTGCTTTGATGCTTTTAGTTTCTGGTCCGGTTAACACTAAGCCAGCTTCAAACGTTTCAAGTGTTTCAAACTTATGGCCTATTTCTTTATTGTAGATAATTTGTCTCATGTGTATAGTGTATCAGATTGTGTGGTCCGTACCAGCTGTGCTTGCAGTATCATGTCAAAACGACTAGACTGAAGATACTTTTTATGCACATAAGTATATGCAATCCACACTACACAGTATCAATATTTTGAAGAAAAAGCTAGCAACTATAGCTGGTGTTCAGGCAATACATATTGAAATGCCAAAAGAGGTGATTTTTGGTGATCTTTCTTCAAATATTGCCATGCAGCAAGCCAAGGCGAAACAACAATCACCGCGTGAGTTAGCTGAGTTGTATGCTGAACAATTGCGTGAAGATGATGAAATTAGTAGTTTTTTTAGCGCAATAGAAGTTGTTGGTCCGGGGTTTATTAATTTCTTTTTCGCCGACACAGTATTAGTTGCACAATTGGTGGACGCGCGCACATCAGATACATATGGTGCTCTGGAATTAGGTAGGGGTAAGACGATATTGATAGAATATTCGTCGCCAAACACTAATAAGCCATTGCATGTTGGTCATTTGCGTAATCAAGCCATAGGCATGTCACTGGCTAAGACCTTACGGCTGTTAGGCTACACAGTAGTGACTACTGAAATAGTTAATGATAGGGGGGTGCACATAATGAAAAGCTTGCTTGCATATCAACGATGGGGAGGTGGTGAAACCCCGGAATCAACTGGAATGAAAGGCGATCATTTTGTTGGGATGTATTATGTGAAATTTGGAGCGGAGCTTAAAAAAAATCCAGCTCTTGCTGACGAGGCACAAGCAATGTTGAAACGATGGGAAGAGGGTGATGAGCAAGTGCGTGCAGCTTGGCGGATGATGAATGATTGGGTGCTTGATGGTATGCGTGTTTCGTATGAGCGCTTTGGTTCAGAGATTGATGTTCGTTATTTTGAAAGTGACATATATATGCATGGCAAAGAATTGGTTGAGGAAGCAGTTGCAAATGACAACGCGTATATTAATGATTCCGGAGCAACGGTCGTTGATGTTTCTGAGTATGGGCTGGGGAGTCGAGAAGATGGTGAAAAAACATTGCTTCGAAAAGATGGTACAACGGTATATATGACACAAGATTTGTATTTGGCATTTAAGCGGTATCAAGATTACAATTTTGAAAAAATGATATACGTAGTCGGTGATGAGCAGTCTTATCATTTCGCAGTTTTGTTTGCGATTTTGAAAAAATGCAATATAATGCCAACTGCTTCCTTGGAACATTATGCATATGGTCATGTGGTTTTACCAGAAGGTCGGATGAAGTCACGTGAGGGTACAGTTGTGCATGGTGATGACTTGCTTGATGAGCTACAAAGCATTTCAAAAAGAGAAATACAGAAACGTGACCAACGACTTGTTGATGCAGATATAACAAGTCGTGCTGAGCTTATTTCTTTAGCTGCTGTTAAGTATTGGTTCTTAAAAGCCAACCCTCGATCACGGATTATTTTTGACCCACAAACATCCCTAGATTTTGAAGGTAATACAGGACCATATCTTTTGTATACGGTTGTCCGTTTGTCGAGAATATTGCGTGATGCTAAAACTTTCGATGGCGATCCAGTTGCTTTCTCTGATGAGGAGCGTTTGCTTGTTCGAAAAGTTGCGATGTGGCCATTGATTATTTTGCAATTTGATCACCACATGTCACAAAATGCTATATGCGAATACGTGTATGAATTAGCCAGTTTGGCAAATTCATATTATCAAACTACACCTATCCTTAAAGCCGATCCAGAAGTGCGTGCTATGCGTTTGCAAGTAGTCCAGGCTGTGGTCGCTACTATTAAAGTTGGTTTAGAAATATTGAATATCGAAGCGGTAGATCAAATGTAGTTATGCTAATATAAAATAAAAAATATATCGGATACCTGCTTTACAGCAGGTTTTTTAATTTTTATACTTTTGAAAACTTTTGTTTAAATGAAGTGAATGCACTGGTTTCATTGAGTAATTATACATTCCTTGTTTTTTGTAAAACGATATTTTTTTTACCTAATATATAATACTTTTTGCTTTTATTTATATACTAGATTTTTTAGTAAAATAATTTGTAATATTTTGCGATGAAAGAATGTTTATTGTTTATAAATATTTTCAAAGTTTTAATCATCATTGTTTACATCCGATATTTATTTGTTGTTTACAGAGATTAGTTAATAAGGTAAAATAATAAATATACAAAGGTCGTGATTAATCGAACTATAATTTAATTACTTAACTTTATACCTATGGCAGACAATGCACAAAACCCCAATAACCAATCTTTTGATCAGCCGAGCGCTAACAAAGCAGGTGGTAATATGCGATGGTTGGTTACAATTATTTTGGTTGTTTTGATTATTGTTGGTGGATACTATTTGGTTTCAAAGTATGGAAATCTTGGTAGCGCTTCTCAGAGTTCAGCAGAATGGCAAGCTGTTTTTTTGACAAATGGTCAAGTATATTTTGGTCAAGTTGAAAGAGCTACTAAAGATGAGTTGGTTTTGAATGAGATTTACTATCTTCAAATCACTCAACCATTACAACGGTCAAGCGATCAAAATGTTCCAGTACAAAATCAAAACGAATTAGCTTTAGTGAAACTTGGAAATGAATTACATGGACCAACTGATGAAATGCGAATTAATCGGGAACACGTTCTTTTTACTGAGGATCTGAAAGACGATTCAAAAGTTGTAGAAGCTATTAGAAATTCAAAAGATCAATAAACTTTTTTGCATTACTTTTTAAACACCCAATCAGTTTCTGGTAGGGTGTTTTTTTATATCATTGTATATCAGAATAGTAGTTTTTTGTGGATAACATTTTTATTTTTTTTGATATTAATTATAATTTTTTTTGTTTGGCTAATTGTAGTGGTTTTCTTGTATCCGATATTTGTTATAAATTAATTTATTAAGAACAAAAAACTATTGATATTTTTCAATATATTTGGGATAATAAATTTAGAAAATATTACAGTTTGCTAGTAGTTTTATTTAGTTAGGATAAATATCGGATGAGATCGTTTGTATTACATAACTAGCAAAAAAACAATTGGTTCCCCATGCCACAAAGTAAATCAAAAAAATCTGTTGATACTACAGTGACAGACAGTCATGAGTTTATCTCTTTGGCTGCTGCTTCGAAGTTGTGTGCATGTTCACAAGACTACCTTTCACTTCGAGCTCGTCAAGGTAAGTTGCGAGCAGAGAAGAAGGGTAGAAATTGGGTAACGACAGAAGAGTGGTTGTGGGACTATATTAATGCAAAAGCGCATGGCTACAAAAAACAAGCTTCTGAAGAAATTGCGCAAACAAGAAATTCATGGGAACGGCAACTAGAACGTTCGGTAGGGTTTTTTTATACAGTAAAAAAAGTTATTAGAGAATCTCTTGGTATCAAGGCTACTACAAAAATAAATCCGATTGCAGCGATTAAGCAATTACCAAACATAGCAAGAAAAGTGCTTGATATTTACATTGATAGGATGTTTGCAGCGCTTAATGTATTGGCATGGTTTGCGCCACGCAAATTAGAATTGGTCGGAGCTCGCAAAATTACTTCATGGGTGAGTTTGGTTTTAATCCTGACAATGACGCTTTGGTCTGTTCAGTTTAACGAGGCTGTTGCTGCTCAAGTGAAACAGGATGTACAGGGATTGGTAAGGCTTGTTACTCAAACGTTGCCAAGTGCAGCTGTGAATGCTGGTAGAGTTACGCTTACAGATCATGCAGTTAAGATGATTCGATTTTATGGAAGCATCGCGCGTGACTTCAACGCCTATCAGGCTAATCAATTTGACGAAGCGCAAACATTTTGGGGAGAAGAAGTTTTTTCTTCAAATGGTTTTGTCGCACAAGTTAATGATTCGGCTTTCGTGAACGTAGTAGAACGTAATGGTGGAATGGTAATGGGAGTTGAAGAAATTGCACAACTGAACAAGGGAGAGTTTGATGTGAGTCCAACGCTTGCTCAAGTTCATTCAGCTGCTTATGGTCAGGATTCAATTTTGGCACGCCAATCATTGCCATCAGAGAACCTAGCTAACGCTCAAGCAGATTCTCAGGAGCTATTTATTGCTCGGCGAAATCAGGCAGTTACCACCGGTGCATCGGCTCTTACTTCATGGAGCGATCGGTTGCAACAGGGTGTTTTGAATATAGTGAATGGATTTTATAACTACAACAAGCGAGGTTTTGCGCTTGTGACTGATGGTCTTGGGTCGGCAAGTTCTGTATTGAGTAAACCTCTTATGTCAGTCACAGACTGGTCGCGCAATGTAAATAATACAGCGTACACAGCACTGACAGGTTCAATTGATGGGTGGTACGATAGAGCGCAGTTGGTTGTTGGTGATAGCGTAGAGGTGAGTTCTGATAAATCAGCTGGCGAGCAAACAATCGCAAGCAAGTATCGTGTTCTCAATATTGGCAAGTCTGGTCAAGTTGTTGATTTGACAACAGCTGATTCATATAATTTTCAAGAACTAAAAAGTTTGGATAGTGATTTGATTATGCAGCCTGCTTCTGGGTATATGGTGAAAGTTGGAGCTGGTGATGCTCGTCACTTGGCAGAAGAGCTTGCACTTGAAGGAGTAATTAATGGCGATAGAAGTTTGTTGGTTACTGGAATGCTGGAAGTGCAAAAAACAGTTTTTGTTGATGTGAATTCTGATCAGTCAGCAATGGTTCTCAAACAGCAAGGTGATGGCGACTTGTTAACTGCGTATGATGGGTTTAATAACCAAGTGTTTAGTATTGGCAATGACGGTAGTTTGAATTTGCAAACATTGGACACAGACCAAGTGCTCAGTGGAGTGGTGAGCGGTGGTTCGGGTAACTTTTTGCAACTTGATACTAACAGTCTAGCAGTCCGAGATGCTGAGCTTGGCGATGTAGTGGTTAATGGATCATTGGATAGTAATGGCACAGCGTCGTTTAAGGATTTGCTCACTGATGGTTTGACTGTCAAAGCTGACACAACACTTGAAGATGCGCTTGACGTACTTGGCGACTTAGCAGTCGGAGTGGGTGACTTGGTGGTTGATACAGTTAATCGTCAAACAAGTATAGGGGGTAACTTGCAAGTGCTTGGTGATACAGTGATTGGCGATCGGCTTGAAGTGCTTGGTCCAACTGTTTTGCGTGGGCTAACAACTATCGAAAAGTTGGGACATATTAATGTATTAGGTGAAGGCACATTTGGTGACTTGCGTGTGTATGGCAACTTGTCTGTAGATGGAAGTATGGACTTTAATGGCTTGGTTTTCTTTGATGACATTAGCGTATCTCGTTCTTTGAGTACTAAGAACTTTAGTGCAGATGGTAATGCTGACTTTTCTGATGATGTGACTATTGGCTCAAGTGCTGCAGATGACTTGACGGTAAATGCAGTCACGACATTTAATGAAAATGTTACATTGTCTGGAAATAAAGACTTGACTATTGGAGGTGATTTGGAGGTTTCTGGCGGCTTTACTGTTGGTACGTTAAATTCCGATTCACTAGCCATTACTGGAACAACCACTCTCGCAACTACAGTGGGTAGGGTTGGTGTGGCAACAACAACGCCATGGGGACAATTGTCTGTAGTTTCTCGTTATGCTAATAGCCCAGCTCTGGTAGTGCAAGGGGCTGTTGGACAGACAAGTGACTTACTGCGTCTTAGTAGTGCAAGTAGTACAGGTCTATTTGTGGTTGATGCGCATGGTAATGCTTCAACAACCGGGCGATTTGGTGTGGGTATTGTTGATTACACACCTACATCAACTCCAGGCGCAGTTCGCGGTAGAACCTATTATGATACAACGACTAATAACTTATATGTATATGATGGTGCTGCATGGCGTGATTTGACAGCTATTGGCGGCGGCGGTTCTGGGGCATGGGCAACATCAACGGATGACTTGTTAATCTCTCCTGCAGATGTAACGGATGTGGTTGTAATCGGCGCTGCCGCTACCACCACAACTGGTTTTCAACTGGAAGTTGTAGGCAACTCTTTATTTGATAGTGCTACATTTGGTGGTGTGCTCACAGTCCAAGGAACTGCCACCTCCACCTTCGCAGGAGGACTCACTGCAAGTAGTACCGTTGCTCTTGAAACAGTAAACATTACAAATACCTTAGACGTAGCAGGCAATACAACTATAGGAGGAACACTCACTACAACAGGCAACATCGCAGCCAATGGAGGTCTGACTAGTTCATCAACTGTTGCAGCAGACAACGTAAACGTTGTTGGCAACATTGATGCAGCGACTGGTAGCTTTACCGGTAATCTAACTGCGAGTGGTACGGC
>JAUIEQ010000030.1 GCA_030429785.1 bacterium | reverse complement strand
ACTATCTTATCGAGTCGATTCAGAAACTCTGGATTGAATTGAGTACTTAACTGCTTGATCATTTTTTCTTTCAAAGCTGAAAACTGCACTGGCTTGATCGCACCCAAAACCTCATCTGCTTCATCAAAACCAATAGTTGCATGTGCATTAAATGCTCGCGCACCAACATTAGAAGTCATAATAATAATTGTATTGCGGAAGTTCACTTTCCCACCAGAGGCATCAGTCACATATCCCTCATCCAAAATTTGCAACAACACATTGAATACATCCGCATGCGCTTTTTCAATTTCGTCAAATAATACAACCGAATACGGACGTCGCTTGACCGCTTCAGTGAGCATGCCGCTTTCTTTGTACCCCACATACCCTGCCGGCGCGCCAATCAACTTTGAGATATTAAATTTCTCAGAAAACTCTGACATATCAATCCGAACTAGTGCTTGCGGATCATCAAATACTTGTTCCGTAATTGCTTTGACTAAGGCTGTTTTCCCAACACCTGATGGACCCAAAAACATAAATGTTCCCAATGGTCGATTTGCCTTGGAAAGTCCAACATGCGCACGCTGGATCGATGTTGTTACACTCTCGATTGCTTCGTTCTGACCAATAATTAACTGCTTGAGTTTTTGATCAAGATCAACAAATCGTTTCCCTGGCTTGACTACCAAATGACTCAGCGGTATGCCAGTAATTTGCTCAACCACCTCAGCGATCATATGAGAGGTAATGATTGTTTTCTCCAACTTGTTCGTGATATGATCTCGCTGCTCTGTCAACAATGACTGCAGTTCTTTTTGCTTTGTTTTGATTTTCCATGCTTGATCAAACTGTTCTTTGAGCACAAGTGTATCTTTTTCACTTTCCAGGTCTTGTATCTCTTGCTCAATTTTTTTAACTTTTGACCACTCCTGATGTGAGCTCATATGCAGACGAGCACGAGCAGCAGCCTCATCAATCAAATCAATTGCTTTGTCTGGATAATGCTTGTCAGGCATGTAACGACCTGATAGCTCAACTGCTGTACGCAACGTCTCATCAGGAATCGTGACATCATGGTACTGTTCGTAGTTGCTCCGAATGCCTTTGAGCACATCAAAGGTTTCGTCTGGAGTTGGCTCGTTGATGGCAATCGCCTGAAACCGTCGATCAAGCGCTGGGTCTGACTCAATTGATTTTCGATATTCAGCTGTTGTCGTTGCGCCAATACATCGCAACTCACCGCGCGCAAGTGCTGGCTTGAGAATATTAGCCGCATCGAGCGTTCCGCCAGTTGAACTTCCTGCGCCAATAATTGTATGAATCTCATCAATAAAAATAATCGAATCATCAGAAGCCTGCAATTCATCCATAATTGACTTCAAACGTGACTCAAATTCCCCACGATACATTGTACCTGCTACTACCAAAGAAAGATCGAGTGTAAAAATCTTTTTGTTCTGCAAAATTGGCGGAACTTTGCCTTCAACAATTCTTCGCGCCAACCCTTCCACAATAGCTGTCTTACCAACACCAGGCTCCCCAAGCAGCAACGGATTGTTTTTGTTCCGTCGTGACAAAATTTGAACCAATCGTTCGATTTCACGCGTTCGCCCAATCACTGGATCAATCGTCTTTTGCACTTCTGGATCAGTCAGGTCAACTGCAAATGATTCCAAAACTGACTGTTGACTACGATCAGCACGCGCCCCTCTTCGGTCAGCGCCAAACATTACCGCAACATCATTGAACATGTCAGTCACATCCGTAAAATGCGATGTACTTGTCAACACCTGATCTAACTCTTGTTCTAGTTCCCGACGATTTAATTTGTTTTGTTGCAACAGTCGCTCTACTTGTGCTGTTACATTTTGCATAAGCGCTGCCAACAAATGCTCAGTACCAACATAGTGGTGCTGATACTCAAATGCAAGTGAGACCATTTTTTGCAAAATGTCTTTTGACTCTCCACCAAAAACCACCTCAGCTGGATCAAGACTGGTTGTATCAGTTACGATCGCTGACATATCATGCCGCAATCCTCGTTTGTGCAAAATCTCTGCTGCTAATGAGCCTTGTTGAGTAATCAAACTGTGCAACAAATGATGCGGCTGCACCATTTGTTCTTGATCATTTTTTGCAAGCAAACTAGCCCGCAATAAAGCTTCTTTGAGATGAGACGTAAATTTATGATATAAATGTTGCATAATTGAAAATTAGCAGTCTATACTATCGAGTGCTAATACCAGCATACCATGAACAAAGAATATGTCAACGCTTTTTACCAAATAGTTCCGTGGTCAGTTCTTGAATGTGCGTAATTGGATAAATCTCTGGTATGCTCGAAGTAGTCTGAGCATGTGCACCAAAAAAGATTCTCGAAAAACCTTGCTGCACTGCTTCACGAGCTATTACTTGCTGATGCTTTGCTGGACGCACATATCCGTTCAACCCAATCTCTGCAACTGCAACATATGACGGTGAGATACTAATATCTGTATACGCCGAAGCCAAGGCAAGGCACACTGCCAAATCAAGATTTGGATCTGTGGTCTTCAAGCCACCAGGTAACTGCACAAACACATCATGTTGAGACAAATTAATACGTGCGTGTTTGTGCAAGACCGCAAGCAACACTTGCAACCGGTTTGAATCATACCCTGTAACTGTTCGCTTGGGATAATGTGCGGTACTCTTCTCTACCAAAGCTTGGACATCAACAAAAAATACTCGCGATCCTTCGTGCACCGCCCCAGTAGCAGTCCCAGGAATATCACGCTTGTGTGACAAAAACAATACACCCGGATCCGGAACAGGCTTAAACCCTTTGCCTGTCAGTTCCATAACTGCAATATCACCCACTGGCCCAAAACGGTTCTTGTACGCTCGAATAATTCTCATTTGCTCGTGACGATCTCCTTCTACATAGACAACTACATCCACTGCATGCTCAAGCGTACGTGGACCAGCCACAACCCCTTCCTTAGTAACGTGACCTACAACAATAATTGTAATACCATGCTCTTTTGCAGTTGCTAGTAGACGCGCTGTGCATGCCCGAATCTGCGCTATACCACCCGCCACTCCTTCAGCCGCATCAGTCCACACTGTTTGTATAGAATCTACAATAACAAGCTCTGGTTTTGTTGCGACAATAGTCGCAATCACTTGCTCAATATGCGTTGCTGTTATGCACTGCAGTTGCTCAAGTGAAAAACCCAACCTCGTCGTGCGCAACTTAATCTGCTCAGGAGATTCCTCACCACACACATACATGACATGCTGGTTGGTTTTTAGTAACTCACGAGCTACTTGCAACAGCAATGTTGATTTACCAACTCCTGGCTCACCGCCAAGCAACACCAGAGACCCTGTCACCAAACCACCTCCTAAGACCATATCATACTCAGCAATACCAGTTGACATTCGTTGTGCTGAAATATTACTAACATCTTTGAGTGTAGTGATTTGAGCAGCAGACTGTGGTTGAGTGCTTTTACCCGGCTCTGCAATTTGTTTGACCGACTCTTCCACAGTTGCCCATGCACCACACTCGGAGCATCTGCCCTGCCACTTAGGATATTGCGCATCACACTTTGTACATACAAACATAAAACTATCTATTACGTAATGTTCCTAGTGTACCAAAAATATCCCGTAACGTATAACACACCACTGTTATAGTAGTGTGTTAGCTATATGCTGTGTTACACAGCTTAATTATTGAGCTCAGACTCAATCAAGGCAACAACCTCTTCATAGCTCGCCTGCCCTTCAACAAACACATCATTTACAAAATACGAAGGCGCGGCTTCAATACCAATAGACAGTGCCTGCTCAGTCCCTGCGAAAACAACTAACTCAGCCTGTTCACCAGCAAGACACTCTGTATACGCTACTGTATCTAGACCGAGACTTTCAGCAAGCTCGGCAAATGCTGTTGTTGGAGAACCGACTATTTGTCCGTCAAAAATAGCATCATAAAACTCCCAAAACCTACCTTGCAACTGCGCGCACCGAGCTCCTTTGTGCAACGCCAAACTGCCTTGTCCAAAAGAATAATCTTTCCAAACAAATCGAATTTGTGAACCATATTCAGTCAATATTTGCTCCCACACTGTACTCATCTCAATACAATATGGACAATTAAAATCTGAAAAATAAATAACAGTCACAGGCGCACTCGGATTTCCACGCACGGGATCAATTGCTTCTATTGGCGGAGTTAATGGTTGAGCTGGAGAAACAAGCGGGTCTGAGCTAATAATTGTTGTCTCAGGAAATGCAGCTTTTGGCTCGATCGAGCCAGCTTGCCAACCAACCCAAATCATAAAACCAATCACAAACAAAACCAATAGCGCCAATAGTGACACTGTAATAAATACCTGATGCTTTGTTTCAGCTACATTCTGACCCATACATTATTGCAATTCAATCGTAAACAAATCTTGAGTTGGTCCATCGACAAATAGCAATGATGAACCGTCTGCTGACAACACCAACGAACTAGCTGAGTAGTAGTCTCGCGTACCAACTGGCTGAGCTAATAATGTAATCTTGCCAGTGACTAGATTGACCGAATAAAAGTCATCTGGATAGTCATGATCAAACTCAGGAAACCAACCAACCCCAGATGGCAGTTCACGAGGCACTGCACAGTATAGAGTAACGCCACGCGAATCAAATGTACATTTGTGCGCCCATGTCTGAAGACCAAGCGGCTGTGTATTCACACCAACATTTTCACCATGCACTTCGGTAAGCCACAGTTGAGGTTTTCGGTCTGATGCATCTGAATGCACGCTATAGAGCATGTGCTTGCCATCATTTGACCATTGTGACTCAAACCCCCTGCCCTGCACATCAAGTGACTGGAAATTCTCACCATACTGTCCGATCGGAATTACATCAACACTATTCGCACCAGTGCCTTTGCTATATGTAGCAATGTAGCGACCATCAGGCGAAAACTCTGGTTGGACAAAAGCACCTTGATCGCCCATTGGTTCAACAAAAGTAATTTCCGCACCATTTGGCGACGAAACTCCTAGCCAATTATCATCTGGATCTTGTTCATTGTACCATTCAAATGCAATTGAATTGCCGTCGTATGAAAAATTAAAATCAGTCATTTGCTGAGGCAATGTGACTTGAGTGTCAGTTTCAAAATTGTAGTAAATATTAGTACCGTCAGGAAATTCTAAAATTGCGTCATCGCCTTGCTTACTCCATGCAACTGTTTCTACTTGCGGAAAACCACGATCACTGAGCGTTTCGATATCTCCATCAGCATTGATTCTAAAAAATAACCCAGTATCCCGGTCATAGAATTGAGCCTTGCCATTATTCGATGGCAACAATCCAACCACATCACCAACGATAGTACGATCAACTTCGGTTGGACCGCCTTGGGCTGTTTCGGTTGGCTCACCAACTAGCTCACCTGTATCACGAACATCAACAAAAATTGGCAAGCCTGTATCCGGATCAATCTCAAAGCCGGGCGGCAACCCTTCTCCAATAAATGGCAATTCACCAATTGGAATTGGCACGCCATCTACTATCACGAACTGTTCTTCAGGAGTAGTTCTGAAAAAAAACCAATACAATGCAAAGCCAATACCGATTACAATACCTACAAATAACGCCGCTATAATAATTCGTTGTACGTTAAATTTCATGTGCTTTATTCTGTAACATTCTTATATGTTCCGTTCGGCTGCTTACAACATACAGCGCCTTTTGTACTCCAATCTGAGAAAAACCAAGTGTCAACATTATACTCCTCGCCACAAACATTTGAAACCGAACCTCCTCGGGTTGAGACAGAGAATACATTATTACCGCTCCGATATTCCTCACAACTATTGCAGCTAGCTTGTTGCCCTGCGTTTTTACTAGCACATGTGAAGACATCTCCAAACGCACAGCCACCATCCCGAACACCACAACCTTTGTTTTTATATTTGTCTAATTTTGAAGATTTGATCGCCGCATTTATTTCTTCACAGCCAGTTGACGGTGCGTCATTACAAGCATCTTCAAGCTCAGTCGGATCAGTACACCGATATGTATTTACATCATTGAGTGAACCAACGCTATATTCCAGGCATAAGTTATTACCAGTACAATAACGACCACGACATTGCCCATTACCATCATCTGATACTGCCCCGCAACTATACTCAGCAGTCAACGGACATGATCGTAGTTCTGAGTTTAACGTCGGGACGTAATTGATACTCAAATTCGTTCCTGCTGTACGCGGATTAAAAAAGTTCAAAAAGATCACTGAGCCAAAAACAAGAAAGAGTGCCACAATTGCGTTCACAATAAATTCCTTAGCGCGACTAATTTGCGACTGATTACCTGCAGCTGTCAGGTACGTATACCCACCAAGTGCAATCATCGCTGCTGCTACTACCAAAGAAGCGCCCAACAAGAAATTAAACACTGTCGCAATGTAGTCCTCAAGATTTCTAACTGTGTTACCGCCACCTGGAATTGGCACTTGTAGTTCAATTGACTGACTACCTACAATCGTACAATACCCCCTATTCGCACCACATGCGCCTGAATTTTGGTTGTACTGAATATTAACACCCTTACCCGCCGGACAGTCATCTGTCTGCTTTCCATTACAACGCTCATCAGGACACGCTTCATCAGTTGTACAAAAATTCTCTTGTGCAATTACTGGATTAGCAAAACTAGTCATCGTACCGACGACCGCACATACAAGTACTATCAGTAATATACTCAGTTGTTTCATATATATATGATACCAAATGAACTAGTATAACGCTAACGTAAATCCCCTATGCAGACGCACGCGTTGGAATAGCACGCCGAGGTTGCGACGCATCCAGCTCTGGTGGTGGCGTTGTTGCCTGAATGTCGTACGCTACCAATACCAATGCATTCAAAATCCAAAATGGCAACGCGTCAATAATTGGAATAATTTCAAGTATTGTTGTCACTGGACCGCCGATGGTGCGAAATGCAATCTGCGCACCTGACTTGAACTGCTGAAACGCAAACAGAGAAAACAAAACAAAAAATAAGCCAAAAGCAAAATCAAAAACAAACAATAACCACGACGACAATGACCCGGTCATGACTTCGACCACAAACCCAAGTCCATCCCAAATACAACAGGTAACAAGCAATATCAAATGCATGGTTGTAATCCGGCTTGTGATATTGCGTAGACTTTTGAGCACTTGCATACCGAGTCGCGCAAGAGCTGTAACATCTCCACCAGCCGCTCGTGCTGCTTTAAAAGCAGCCACAGCTGCACGCAGTTGCTGCGCTCTACGAAATGGTTGCGCGCCTGCTTGTTGTTGATTGTTCGTATCATCAACCTCTGTTGTTTGCTGCTGACGCACAGTAATTGGCTGCTGTACTGCACGTTGATCGTACGTATGAGCAGTATCATCAGCACGACGTGGTCGACGTTCATTGCGACGACTTGACTGATCAACGCGCGACTGGCGCAAACCACTACGTTGCACAGCAGCCTCTGATACAGCAGATCGCTGCGGGCGCTTAACTTGTTGTGCTACGTCTGCCATATATAGTTATTTCCAAGTAGCTTCACTAACCTTCCACGAACCACCTTGATTTACAAACACAATAACAATATCTTGATTATAGGTTTCTTTTTCCGCCTCGATTTCACGAGTTCTCAGTGTCGTCACCACAGCTTCTGCTCGAACATCTGTCTGCTCCACCCACTGAACACTCGTAACTCGTGCAGTATATCCCTCATACTGAGTATGCTCAAGCTGGTCAAATGGCACCGAATCAAACTGCGACTCAAGGCTTGCATACAGCTCATCAGTCACTACACCTTTTATATCTTTTATATTTTGAAAATCGGCAACTGTAGAAAATGTCCCCCATCGCTCAACAAAATAATATAATGATGAAACCAAGGTTGGCTCAGTGACTACAACCGCAGGCTCTTCTCCTGGGTCAAGTGTTGGCAATGTACCATCAACTACAACTGTTGTCGGCTCTTCAATCACCGTTGTATCCTCAATAACTTGCGGATTTGCATCATCCTTTCCCAACCACCACAACAAACCAAGAATAAATATAACTACTACTCCAACGACACTGATTGTAATAATTGTTTTTCGAGACATATAGTTTGTATCAAAGATAACAGACCAAAATGCTATTGCTGGTCTTTCATTTGCTGCGCAAATTCTTGTTTGGCTTGTTCGATTTCAAGTAACTGCCGTGGGTCTGAAGTGATCAATTGATCCTCAGTATATGAAGCAACAATCTTAATCGCAGCATGTTTGTTTCCAGCAAAAAAAATCCCCTCACCTACATTTGCTTCAAGCAACAAGTACTTTTCTCCCTCGGTCAACAAAAAAGTTTTTTGAACCATATCAATAGCTGCTGGAGATTGCTTCATCAGCAATTGCAAAGCTGTATTGGTCAAAATAGCCTGACCATACGGAGAGCGCAAAAAATCATTTACATCCTGAGTGATTGTCGTGACACCAAGATAATATTTTCGACATCGTTTGACTAAAGCATAAATAAACTTTGCACTATCTTCACGTTGCAACAACCACCATGCCTCGTCAATCACCATAATCCGCTTCTTCAGCTGCGAACGAACGACATTCCAAATATAGTTCACA
>JAUIEQ010000029.1 GCA_030429785.1 bacterium | reverse complement strand
AGTTAATTCAATAAAAACATGCCGGTTTTTGTATACTACTACAGCTTTTCGACTCTGCTACTCTAGCAGAAGCGGTTATGTGTGTCAATATTAAGACACAATAAAAAGCCTGTACGATTAGACAGGCTTTATAGTTATTAATTTTAACACTTCTCAAAGCAAAAAAAATCATCGTCAAAAATGACATCAGACTTTAATCGACCATTTTCGTAACAAAAAGTAATCACCAAATCCAGACTCTCTACTGCACACCCCTTAGAAAATTCACACTGTATCGCTTTTGCATCCTTAAGACTTGCTTTAGGCCAGTTGGGACCACGAAGTCTTCCAATCAGACTAAACAAAGGTAGTGGCATGTACGCTCTAACAAGAATCTTCTGCTGTTTTTTTGTCAAGCTTGTAAAACTTCTTGCCCAAGGAACCAACTCCACTCTTCTAGAATACCAAAGCCTCAGCCAAGAAATATTCAACCCAATAATCAACGAGATACAAACAGTCAATATACGCGCCACAAGAAACACCCATCCTACCAAACCCGCTGTTCTTGGCACGAAAAAAAGTATTGTTGTCACAACCACAAAGAACACAACTCCTGCCAAAGCCACTTTTTGATTACTCCAACGAGAAATGTAAGGACGAGCAATCCAGCCCAAAATAAGCGGCGCAAACCCCATAAAAAATCCAAACAAAAAATGCAAAAAAGCAAGCGTCAAATTCATACCAGAAACTCCTTTTAGTTTATCTGTTTTTGTTACTTGTGAATGAATGCAGCCACTAAAAAATGATGTAAATATACGATAATCAAAAACAATATCACCAAACTTCGCTTTAGTCAATAACAAAACCCCTTATTACTCCAAAGGGGTTGTTTGCATACTTTTATTATTTACTTCAAAGACGAGTTACTCTGCCGCACTACATTTAATGCAGCAAGCACAAACTTGTCAGTACCGACAAAAAAATGGTCGCCAACTTTTCGCTTAATTTCGCGAAAATCAACCAATGTATACACAGGAGCTGCACCAATTGCGTACTCAGCATTGATAGATGCTGTCAGATTATCCCGAGCTTCTGCTGATAAATACGTCAGCGATTGAATATGACTCGCGTAGTCCTCATAGGTGATCCGTAAAGTCTTAAGCGGCAACAAAAATCCTGCCAACAGCCCGATAAGACCGACAATAATCGCAGCCAATGATCCATAGGCCGATACTGGCTCAGGCAAACCGGTTAGCACATACCACGCACCTACAGCAAGTAAAAAAGCTGCCACAAAACTACCAGCTGTCACAGCGTGATCTCTCCGATGTGTTTTTAAATACCGACCGACTGTAAACATTGATGCACCTGCCAGAGCAACGCACAACGCAAACAATAATAACTGTACCATACCATCTCCTTTTTTTGACGTAAGGTAAATAGGATTTTATTATTAAAAAACAGCTTCACACAACCATACCAAACAAGCAATATTGTGTCAATGTAGCAAAAAACCCCAACTTATGCTGAGGTTTTAAAAAGTTAAAAAACTGCTGGAAAAATACGCAATACACCCAACTCACTTCGCGCGACTCGATATCCTTGTTGCTCAATTTCAAACATATGACTCGCCAGCGCTGCCACTAGTTGACCATACTCTTTGTGCGTTATGGTAGGCTCTTCATTGGTTTGATTAGTTGCCAACAACCATGATTGGGCTAACTTTAGCTTAATACTATCAGAAACGTTCAGAGTATTGTTCATCACTTCAACCCAAGTGTCTTTTTCGGACCAGCTGTATTTCGGCTGTATTGAAAATACAAAATGCGCTGCTACACCAACCACACCACCCAAAAAAAACATTAGCAATGCTTGTGACAAGCCCATACTTTGATCTATTGGAAAGTATACAATGGTCAAATAAGCTGCTACTGAAAAAAGAAAAAATGGGTACACATACTTGACCAAAAGAACATTTGTCCACTTATACACCCACAAACACCGGCTGAGAAAAAATAACGCACAAGCCAACAACATTGTAGAAATAAAAACTGAATCAAAGAAATCGACCATACGAACACTCCTTTGTTGATTATGATAGGTGATGCCTATAAAAGGCATGACTTACTTAAAGAACACAAACAGCACTTGTACCATAGATAACTTCACACAAAGAGTCAACAACAAAACAAACCAACACAAACTTTTTCACATACTTTACACATGTTATTAACTCATAGTAAAATTGTGTATAACTTACAAAGTGATATACTATTCATACCAAAATTAAAGCAAAACTCTATGGATCTGCAACAACTATGGCTGGCAGCGCTTGGGGAACTAGAACTCGCTATCTCCAAGGCAAACTTTACTACCTGGTTCAAAAATACATTTATTATTGAACAAACTAACGACCAGATCCTTATAGGTGTGCCGAATGCATTTACCAAGACATGGCTTGAAAAAAAGTACAACAAAGACATTATTACATCCCTAAGAAATGCAGGGGCGACAGTAAAAACAGTCGAATACAAGGTACAAACAACCCCTCCTCCAGCTCAAGCCATTCCGCAAGCACCCGCTCAAGCTCCAAGTGTTGACGCTATTTCCAGCACACCAGTTGCTACCAGTGACAGAAAACCATCTCAAAACACCACTCCTGACTCATCAGGAGGACTCAATCCTAGGTATTCTTTTGAACACTTTGTTGTAGGTAAGGGTAACGAACTTGCTCACGCAGCTGCAATTGCTATAGCCAAAAAACCTGGTGAAATATACAATCCACTCTTTATATACGGTGGTGTTGGGCTGGGAAAAACCCACTTGATGCAAGCAGTTGGCGTTGAGTTACTCAAAAACTTCCCTGACAAAAAAATTATGTATGTCACCAGTGAAAAATTCACTAATGAATTTATTAATGCAGTAAAACAAGGTGATGGTAAACGTTTTAAAGAAAAATATCGCAGCGTAGACGTACTTATGGTTGATGATATTCAATTTTTAGCAGCCAAAGAACAAACTCAAGAAGAATTTTTTCATACATTTAATACACTTCACCAAAACAATAAGCAAATTATCATCACATCAGACAAGCCACCAAAAGCAATCCCAGCCCTAGAACAACGCCTTGTATCTCGATTTGAATGGGGGATGATTGCAGATGTTGGCGCACCTGATCTTGAGACTAGAATCGCTATTTTACAAACAAAATGCCAAGAACGCGGTTACACCCTCTCTGAGGAAATCATTCGTTTTGTTGCAACCTCAGTACAAAACAACGTTCGAGAACTTGAAGGAGTGCTTAATAAAATCGTAGCGTTTCATCAACTCAACAACCAAGAACCAACCCTTGAATCTGTCAAAAGCATCATCACAAGCCTAGCATCAAGCAGTCGAACAGGACGCATTACCCCAAAACAAATTATTCAAACTGTCACTGAATACTTTGATATCCGAGTAACTGACATTATCGGCAATAGCCGCAAAAAAGAGCTTGTTACCCCAAGACAAATTGTTATGTACCTCATGCGCCAAGAACTCAACAGCTCATACCCAAATATTGGCCAAGAGCTTGGTGGTCGCGACCACACAACAGCTATGCATGCTTGCACCAAAATCAGCAAACATATTCAGGAGAACGAAAAACTAAACCAAGATATCGAACTTATCAAACAGCAATTATATACACAAAGCTAACAACATTGCATAAGTTGTGTATAACCTAATATTTTATACACAGAATAACGATACAACACACCACAAACCGTTCATAACTTTGATAAAGGTGTCCAAAACTGCTGGTTCATATGAGGATAAAAATAGTTCAACTAGGCATACTAAAACTTATCCTCATGCAATACAGACGCTATCAAGATACTTTATCACAAAAACCGAGTACAAATAGACCATCTGTTTGAAGCTAAGGTAAGATATTTGAGGTTGATTATACACATATTCACAGCCCTTACTATTACTACTACTTATTACTTATAATTATTTATTACTTATACGCATGAATATTTCATGTAAAACAGAAAATTTAAAAAAAGGCTTAACACTTGTTAGTCATATAGTAGGGAAAAATCAAAATCTACCTATTTTAAATAATGTGTTACTGGTATGTGATGAAGGTATGTTGACACTTGCTACTACGAATTTGGAAGTAGGTATTCAAACACAGGTACGAGGGAAGGTTAGTGCTTCTGGAAGTATTACAATACCAGCCAAACTCTTAAATGATTATGTTAGCAATATCTCTGCTGAAACAGTTACCTTAACTGCGCAGGATATGAAGTTGACTATTGCAGCCACTGGATCAAAAACAACAATCAAGGGAATCGATGCTGCAGAATTTCCATTACTACCAAATATTGAAGCAGTACAATCATTTGAGTTAACTATCCCAGTTCTTCGACAGGCGCTTAAACAAACAGTCTTTGCAGCCAGTCGGGACACTGCTCGTCCTGAACTTAGTAATGTATTGGCGCAAGTTCGAGATAATGCAGTAACACTGGCTGCGACTGACAGTTATCGTTTGGCTGAGAAAAAGATAAGTATTCAATCAAGTGCTGTTTTTGATATATTAATCCCGCAAAATACTTTAATTGAAGTGCAACGTGTGTTTGATCAGTCAGAGGATGCTAATGTTCTTGTTGAGGTTAATGATAATCAGATTAAATTTTCAAATAAGCAAACATTTTTAATTTCTCGTATTTCTGAGGGGCAATTTCCGGACTACCAACAAATCATTCCAGAAAACAATACAACAACCGCGATTGTTGCAGTCAGTGCGCTTAGCCAAGCAGTTCGTGCAACAAGTATTTTTTGTCGACAGGGTATTGATGATATCAAGTTTATCTTTGGTGACAACACACTTCGTATTGAAGCGCTGAATGATCAGGTTGGTGAAAGTGCTGTTGATGTGCAAATCGAAGTGGCTGGAGATGAAAGTCAGATTGTTTTTAACTACCACTATGTACTCGATGTATTGTCGGTAATACAGGATAGCGAGGTTATTATAGGGGTGAGTGACAGTAGTTTGCCTGGCATTGTTCGTCCTAAACAATCAGATGATTATCAGTATGTTATTATGCCGATCAAGCAGTAATAACTGTTTGGTTGATTGTGTGAAATTTCAAATCTTTTGATAAGTGTTATTTTGTAGTTTAACAATGCAATGAGGGGTGTGTATGGCTCAAGAATTTTCATGGAAGCATTTTTTGTATGTTTCAAACATCTGTAGTTTGGTGCGAATTCCCTGCGCTATTGGATTTGTGTATTATCTTGTTCCATTTGATGTGTTGTTGGTGACAATTTTTGCAATTGTAGGTGTGGTGTCTGATTATTTAGATGGCTTGTTAGCTCGGCGACTAGGTCAGGTTACGCAACTAGGTGTTTTGCTCGACCCATTTGCAGATAAGGTTGGGTTGGCGATTGTTGGATTTGGACTTTTGTATGCTGATTTGATTTCAATGTGGATAGTGGCTCTTGTTGTGACGCGTGATATATTGATTGTGTTAAGTGTGATTGTGTTGAAAAAAGTACGTCCGCATATACAAACGCCAATGTCGAATACTACAGGGAAAGTTGCGGTAAACATAATCACTGCTGGTGTGTTGTTGCAATTGGTTACTC
This sequence comes from bacterium, assembly GCA_030429785.1. Taxonomy (GTDB): domain Bacteria; phylum Patescibacteriota; class Patescibacteriia; order S139-126; family S139-133; genus JAUIEQ01. The sequence goes on along the minus strand of JAUIEQ010000029.1, from coordinate 3,112 downwards.
AGGTGCAGGTGGTGGGACAGGTGTTGATTGTGTTTGCTGTAGCAGTGTCGCTGATTTCATACTATGTACGAGCACGTCAATTATTGCTGTGATATTCTGTGTAAAAAAACCACTGCTTCAAGGCAGTGGTTTTTAAAGCGGTTGTTAAGTTGTGTGCTTATTCTGTTGAAAATAACACAAAGTCTAGTTTGCTGTTTTGAGCCTCGTCGTAGATCACTGCTTTGACAGAGTGTGTGCCAGCTAGGAATTGCTCAGGATCAAGCGCTAGACCCAATACAAAGGGCTGTGACGGCTTGGAAGTAGTTGTGTAGAGTAATATGTCATCTACGTAGATATCGAGCTGTCTGAAGTCAAAACTGGTTTCCCATGATAGGGAAATTGGTACTGATCCAGAAATCAGCTGATTTGGTTGAGGTGAGGTGAATGTGAGTTTGGGTTGTTGGTTGGGTAGGTGGATATTGTCGTACTCAGTTGGCGGCTGTTCGTTGACTTCGATATCGTTCGCTGCTGCCCAGGTGATAATCCCAGCTTCCCAATTGTTGTATTGTGGGTCTTGTTCAGGATTTTGTGGGATAGGACCAAGTGGGTCATTACGATCTACAAAATGCAAAATAGAATGCAGTTTTCTAAAAGTTTTTTCTTCAATAAGATCGGGTGGGGTGTGTTCAGTAGCTAGTCGTTGGGATATTGTGTCGATTCTTAGTGTTTGTTCCTGACCAATGCTACCACCGATCATAGGTTTGTCTATTTCGGGGATGGTTGGCTCGCGGAATGTTTCAACAAGTGTGTCTGCGAGTACAGCGCGCATGTATTCGTTCCAAATTGGTGCGGCGACCGTGTAGCCTCCTGAGCCGCGTTTCATGGTAGAGTTGTCGTTATTGCCCACCCAGACCCCTGTTGCGATTGATGGGGTGTACCCAACAGTCCAAGCATCGCGATAGTCATTTGTTGTGCCGGTTTTGGCTGCAACCGGGCGACCTGGAAGAGTGAGAAGTCCGTTACTGCCAAAAACAGAAGAGCGAGCTGCATCGTCAGTTAAAACATTGTTTAATAAGCGGACTGGTTCAGCTTCAATTACGCGGGTGATGGTTGGCTCAGTCCATTCTTCCCAAACACGACCTTCAGTGTCAGTGACTTTGAGAATAGATACAGGTTCTGCTCGCTCGCCTTCGCGAGCAAATGTTGCGTATGTGTACACGTGTTCAAATAACGACACCTCACCACCCCCGAGTACGAGTGATAAACCAAACCTACTTCTGTCTGAAAGGGTGGTGTATCCAAACGATTCGGCCATGTTCAAGAGATCTGAGACTCCGACTAAGTAAAGGAGCTTGACTGCTGAGATATTTCTGGACAATTGCAAAGATGTGCGAAGGGTAATTGGCCCAAGGTCTTTAAGGTCGTAATTGTTTGGTGCGTAATCTTTTCCACTATCTGTTTTAAAGGTTGTTTTGACGTCAAAAATGATTGATTCTGGAATAAATCCTTTTGAGAATGCAGCTAGGTATACTAGTGGTTTAAATGAGGATCCAGGCTGTCTAGGTCTGAGAGCAACATTTACTTGACCATCAATATCTGTATCAAAAAAATCTTTTGAGCCAACCATAGCAAGTACCTCGCCTGTTTTTGGGTCAACTGAGACAAGAGCAGCATTGCTTGCTTCATGGTCTTCTAGGTTTTTTTCAGCCTGATTAGTAACCGCGGTTTCAGCGGCTTGTTGTTTTTCATAGTCAAGTGATGTGATAACATTGAGCCCGCCTTGCTCAACTGTTCGTTCGCCATATCGCTCTACTAAGAGTTCTTTTACGTAGAGTACAAAGTGAGGTGCTTGAATGTTTTCTAATTGTCGGTCAAATACAAGCTCTTCAGTCAAAGCCTCATCGTGCTGTTCTTGTGTGATATAATTTTCCGACAACATTTGTGCTAGAACAAACTGTTGCCTGTTAATTAATTGGTCAACATTGTTTCCATATGGTGAGTATCGAGTCGGTGCTTGTACCATGCCAGCAAGCGCGGCGCTTTCAGCAAGACTAAGATCTTTGGCGCTTTTGGCAAAGTATGTTTGAGCAGCTGACTCAATGCCATATGCGGTTGAACCAAAAGGAATTTCATTAAAATATAACTGCAAAATTTCTTCTTTGTTGTAGGTGTTTTCAATTTGATATGCAAGAATAACTTCTTTAATCTTTCGTGTATATGTTTTTTCTCTGGTCAAAATAGCATTTTTGACAAACTGTTGAGTGAGTGTAGAGCCACCAACTGTTTTGTCAGTAACAATATTGGTAATAACTGCACGTGCTATACCCCAGAGATTAAAACCTTGGTGGTTATAAAATTGTTGATCTTCAACTGAAACAAACGCATCAATGGTGTATTGGGGAATATCTTCAAGCTTAACCAACGTTCGTTTTGTGTCTCCGTGGATTTCGTATAATAAATGCTCGCCGCTTCTATCAAAAATTTTGGTACTCTCAGCCAGTACTCGCTCTTGTAGTTTGTCAGGACTTGGTAAATCATTTGATGCCCATACAAACAAACCAAATACACCAAGCGTACCAATAATGCCGCCAATAACAATGACCCAGATAGTGATTTTGATAAGCAGCTTTTTGCGACTAGTAGAACCCTGGCTGGTTCTTGATTTTTTGTTGTTACCACCTTTCCATGATTGGGGTGAGTGGACTGTTCGAGAATTTTTCACAGGATTTTTGTTAGTGAGTAAGCGATGATAGTGCTGTTTTTGAATTGACTAATCTTGTATAGTATAGCAATATTAGGCTAGACCTTACAACGATTTATTATAGAAAAAGCATGATAAAGATTAGTACTGATCCGCAAAAAATTCAAGCACTGCTCACCCGTGGGGTTGATGAGGTGATTGGGCGAGAGGATCTTGAAAAAAAATTACAATCTGGTGTTCAATTACGCATAAAACTTGGTATTGACCCAACTAGTCCTGATTTGCATCTTGGTCGGTCTGTACCGCTTTTGAAGTTGCGGGATTTTCAAGAGCTTGGTCATCAAATTGTTTTTATTGTCGGTAGTTTCACAGGATTGATTGGTGATGCTTCTGACAAAGAGTCAGAGCGACCAATGCTTGATCAAGCGACTG
>JAUIEQ010000028.1 GCA_030429785.1 bacterium | reverse complement strand
TCATGGACTTTCTTAACAGACAAACCATGTGTACGCAACCGTACAGCTAATCGATTAATAACAGTTGTTTTACCTGACTTTGGCAAACCAGTAAACTCAATTATTTTCATACACTAGAGTGATAACAGTATGATAATAGCTAGCAACAAGCGGTAAGCAGCAAATGGCGCAAATCCCCAACGCGCAACCAACTTCAACAAAAATGCTATCGCCATGTAGCCACTTAAAAAACTACTCACAAAACCAATGCTCAGCGGCATCCATTGAATACTACCTGTCGGCATTGTCATAAGCTCAGTCACTGACAATAGCCCCGCTCCCAATATAACTGGAATCGAAAGCAAAAATGAATATCTTACAGCAGTTTGCTTGTTCATACCTGCAAGCATACCTCCAGTCATAGTAATTCCTGAACGAGATGTTCCTGGAATCAAAGCAATAACTTGCCAAAAACCAACTACAAAACTTTGTAAAAAAGTGATATTAGGCAATGTTTTTTTCGGTGAACTCACCTTAGCACTATACTGATCAGCAAGCAACAAGACACCTGCCCACAATACCAAACCACCGGCAACAATCATGGGGTCACGTAACGTTGTCTCTATTGATGATTTGAACAACAAACCCATCAACGCTGCTGGAAAAGTAGCTAACAGAATATATAAACCAAGCTTTCTCCACTGCTTATTGTCACGTCCAGGTCGGACAAGACTATTATACATAGCGTATAAATCTGAACGAAAATATGTCACTACCGCACACAATGTACCAATATGCAAAAATGCATCAAATACAAGACCTTGATCTTCCCAATTAAACAACAATGGCAAAATAATCAAATGACCAGATGAAGAAATTGGCAGAAATTCGGTTATGCCCTGAACGACACCAAGAATAATTGCTTGCCCAAGTAGTACCATACGCTATTCAAATGTAATTGTACTGCCAGGCGAAATTGGCTCGGCTGGCTTAGCTGGAGATGATTTTGGAGGAGATGTATTTGTTGTTGACGGCTGAGCTAATGCCACACGATGCTTAGACAGTACTTGCTTATTATTTTTTTTGTTTTCGTGTTGTTGAGTATTGTGGGCTTGTGATCGAACTCGTTTCTTCTGAGGTTTTCTGAGTGCACTAAGTGATATTTCAGCAACCTCTTCTTGCGCTGGAACTGTGTTTGGTTTTACTTTTGCTACTAATGGTTGTTTTTGAACATTACCCGACTGCTGTGATTTGGTTTGATTGCTAGCAGATACTTTAGTTTGTTGCGTCGAAGCTTTATCTGATTTTGCTTTCGGTGATAATGATTGCTTTGACGTTGTTATTTTTTGATTATTTTTTTTAGGACCAATTGTTTTTGTAACAGAAGCTTTTTCTTGTGGTTGAGGTTTGTCAGCATGTTTTGTTGACTGATTCTTTTCTGGTGCTGCGTTACCATTAAAATTAACTGGCGACATTGCAGATAATGCTTCAGCTAACGACACCTCTGCTTGACTGAGTGGTCGAGAAGTATCAGTGCGCTCTGGTGCTGCTGGACGAGGCGAATGCTTGGCTTTATCTGATTTACTAGCGTGTGAAGATTTTTTTTGCGGAGAGGATTTTTGACTATGCGTTATGTTACTTGATGAAACAGACTTTGTCGGATCACCACCTTGCTTACTACGCGCTTGTTGGTTCTCTTTTTTTGCTTTTGCTATTGCCGCATCTCGATCTAGCTTACCATCTTTAAATAACTGCAGACAATCAGCACAAAATATAGGTCGTACGCCGTCCGGTTCAAACTTTGTATACGTTTCTTTTTTACAATTAGAACAGTTGCTCTTAAAACCATCCTCATCTCTTGTAACAGGTGCTTTAGGGTCTGTTTCAACCATTTGTACTCCGCTCCACCGCGCGATCTTGTCCTCAATAACTGTACGCTCAGAAGCATATCGTTCACGCGAAACTGCAATAACCTTGTCACGATGCCCTTCACGAGGACCTGCAATAATTGGCATTAATCCAGTCGCAGAAAAAGGATCACTGGTCACACCATCAATCATGAGCTTGAGATAAAAATCATATTTCGCCAAATTAACAAGATCGGTTTCATCAAAAGTTGGTACAAATTCCTTAGCCAAAAATTCAGCATCTGTCGCACCAATACGATAGGTTATCAGCGTACCAACGTTACCAAAAACAGCCGCGCTTACTGTCTCACTTAATTGTTCAACATACTGGTGCGCCATAATAAGATTTAGACGATATTTACGAGCCTCAGATAAAATATTAGCAAAACTGTCTGTAGCAAAATTTTGAAACTCATCAACATACAAATAAAAATCCTGACGATCTTGTTCGTTCATATCAACACGACTCATTGCAGCCAGTTGCATTTTTGTAATCATTGTAGCCCCAAGCAAGGCTGATGCATCCTCACCCATACGCCCTTTTGAAAGGTTGAGCAGCAAAATCTTGTTGTTGTCCATGATATCACGAATATCAATACTTGACTTGACTTGTCCTATGATATTTCGAATCATAGACATCGACAAAAACTGCCCCACCTTGTTTTGGATAGGAGAAATCGCCTCTACTTGAAACTGCGTTGAATACTTCGTGTATTCGTCAAGCCAAAATGTCTTCACAACTGGATCCTTAATTTTGACAACTACTTTTTTTCTAAATTCTTTATCAATCATCATTCGTGTCACTCCAAGCAAGGTAGCTCCAGGGTAATCAAGCAATGCCAAAATCGCATTTCGTAACAAGTACTCAAGTCGAGGCCCCCAAGAGTCTGCCCACATTTTTTTGAACACAGCCACCAAACCTGATGCTACTAAATTACGCTCATGCGGCTCTTCAACAGATTCAAGTATGTTAAAAGCGATTGGATAATCAATATCAGATGGATTAAAGTAAATAACATCATTAATACGATGCGATGGAATGAAGTCAAGAATAGTTTCTACCAAATCTCCGTGCGGATCAGCAACTGCAAGACCGTGACCGCGGCGAATATCCTGAATAATCATATTTTCAAGCAAAGTACTTTTTCCCATACCAGTCTTCCCAATGATGTACATGTGTCGACGACGATCATCAGTGCGAATACCGAATTTTGTTTGTTGACTACGAAAATTAGTTTGTCCAAAATGGATAACTTCTCGAATATGTGATTCAGGCGTACATTGAACGTGTTTCATGTGTATGATTACGTTGGTAAATTAGATGGTGCTTGTTTTGACTCCTGTGTTGATGCTTGTTTAATGGGATGTGATTGAGATACTGACGCAGACTTTGCAAACTGGTTTTCAAAATAATCATTATCCAAATCAACATCAGCAAGCTGTTCAAGCGAGCTATTCTGGGGCGGTGCGCCCACTTCTGAAAAAGATGACGCAACTTCAGTTTCTTCTAAAGACTCAAACGGCAATGACACTGGCGGTTCAGCGCGTTTGGCATCTGCTTTTTTGATAAGTGGCGTTTTGACAGTGATGTCTGGGAAATGATATAGCGTTGCAAGTTCTTCAATATTCATCATAAACGGCTCAATTTCACTCAACACACCACGACGCTCTTTATATACTTTAAAGAGCCTATTTTGTTTCTTAGCTAATCGTTTTTCAATATTCACATAGTAAGCAGAGGTTTTGTATTTTTTATCACCAGGAATAAGCGTATTTAAATCACTACTACTAAACTGACTCAGCGCCCCCATCACCCCTGCCACACCACGAGGCTTACTGAATATTGGTTTCTCAGCAATATAAACATATCGTATTTTGGTTTGGAAAGCTACCTTAGATAACTTCATTTGAATTGCACCAACTGTCAACTGCTCACCAGCAGTTAAATACTGCAACTTATTAATCGGCTGATCTCCACCTGACGAACTTTGAGGCTCAGGCTTATAAATAAGCGTATCCGCCATCCAACTAAACAACCCAAGAATAGGATCGGTTAATCTATCAACAAAGGTTTTTTTGTACTCAACTTTTTCTCCGATTAATTTCTTAATGATTTTTTGACCACGTGCCGCCCATTCACGCGGAATAACAGGCGTAATCACAATCTGCAACCATCCTTGTTCACCTTTTTGAAACCTAGACAACTGTTCTAATAACGCAGCCATAGGATCTTTAAACTCTTGTGACATTTGGTGCTCAAACTGCTGATATGTTCTAATCGGATACACATCATCTTTCAACAAGGTTAGCTCAGTGCCCCACATTTCGTGAGTTTCATTCGGAAAAGTCTGCGGAACTGAATCAACATAATCAAATACTTCCGTTATCTGCGCATCAGGATATTGTGAAAAAAAAGCAGCCTCTACCATTTGTCTAAAAAAAACAGGAACTCTCACTAGGTATTGTATGTAACCATCAAGTGATACGATTTCAAAACTAAAACCTAATTGAACTTTACCATCAATATAATATTCTGATTTAATCGGTCCTGAGTACGCACCACTTAAGGTAGTAAAAATATGCTCCACAGCTTTTGGGGATTGTTCATTTTCTTTTGGAATGTCAATAGCAAGCAAAACATAACTAACTGAACTAACATACTTTTCGCGTCGCGCTGGCAGCCAAAACATCAAAAAAATATGCCAAAAAACAAACAAAAAAAATATAGACAAAAGCACGAGCAAGCCTATACCAATCGCCTGAAGGACGCGGGGATCAATTTGTAGAAAAATACTTAAATCAAGCAAGTTCATGTCGGTATGTGTTTGTTTTTATTTTAGCAAATTGTAAGCGCGGAGAAAAGCGAACTGCTAGAATTTTGCTAGCAGTTGCTCAAGAGTACTATAGTTATTGTGGCACTACGTCGTAGCGACCATCAGAAAGTTTTTTAAACAGTGACTTATTGGTCAGCATGAGCACAATGGTTGATTTTTTGACCATGCGTTGTTGCAAAACTTCTTCAATGATTTCTTCTCGACTTAATGGTCCTTTTTCTTTCAATACATCTACTATGATATCAGTCACAACACCTGCTTTGTATCCCCATTCTTTCAACGCATAAATACCGCGACCGATCAATACATACCGATCATTATCCAAAATCAATTCGTTATGCACTGTCGCTGGATGAGCTTTTTTGTGATCGAAATTAGTTTCGTTAATCTTCTCAGCAATTTCTGTAAAGTGCGTTGGTTTGCCGTGATGCTTGAGCACAAGATAAATCTTGTCGTTCATTCGACGCGGTGAAATTAACGGCCAATGCTTTCTTCCCCATTGCCCAAAGGGATTGTTTTTAATATCAGCTGACAAGTGCAAAATGTTTTCAAGTACTTCCTGAGCCAGTGGGCTATCTGCACCAAAGTCATCATGGGCATGCAACTGCTCATGAACACTCAACAAGTCAAGCACTTCGGTAGTTCTGTCCAAAACCGAGCCAATCATATCAATTATTTTTTCATATTCCTCAACTGAAGTACCGGTTTTTGCCCAGCTTTTTACCATGCGGTCATTTTGCTTAACAAGCGCAAAATAGTCAGCCATAAGCTTATTCATCAAAAACTGTATTGCTGCTTCAGCATCCTTATCAGTAAGCGCATTGAGTCGTTCATGTAACCGCTCTTCAGCCATGATACCACCAACTTCTGATAAAATATCTTCAATAAGCTCAACCAAATCATCTCGCTTTGCTTCAAATTCCTTACTATTACGCAATTTCTTTACAGCACTTGACTCAATTTGACGAACACGCTCCCGAGTAATATCAAATTTCTTACCAATATCCTCTAATGTGTGGCGGGACTCATCACCAAAACCATATCGCAGGCTCAAAACTTGCTTTTCCCTGTCATCAAGCAATGACAACAACTCCTCCAATAACAACACTGGGTCAAAATCACTAAGCTTTGATTGATGTTTAGAATCAATTATTTTTTCCAAAATAGAATCAGTCATAATACATTTTATTTGGCTGATATTAGCCAAAAATTAATCATTCATACTCTCTCTTTTATAATCTCACTCAAGTATAGCATAAAACATATAATGTGTCAATTATCTAACTTAGCTCAACATATTAAAAACTCTGTCCCTAAAAGACAGAGCCATTACAATCAAAACAAAACGAGACCTAAGATTTTTTTTCACCAACACGATACCAATCAACTATAATAGGTGAAGCTATAAAAATAGATGAGTAGGTTCCAATCAAAATACCCAGTATCAAAGCCAATGTAAAAAATTTAATAGACTCTCCCCCAAACACAAAGATAGCCACCAATACCAATAATGTACTTACTGATGTATTGATTGATCTCCAGATAGTCTGGTTAACAGCTTGTTCAACAACCACATCAAAAGCTTCCCGATCTTTGTTATGCATCAAATTTTCACGAGTTCGATCAAATACAACGATCGTGTCATGTACTGAAAATCCTAAGATAGTCAATAAAGCTGTTACAAACATAGCCCCAACCTCAACTCCCATGAATTGCCCCAAGATCGCAAAAATACCTGTAATAATAGTTACGTCATGTACCAATGCGATAATAGCTGTCACACCGAACTTCCATGATTCAACTGGCTTTGAGACTTTCCGAAATGCATATGCAATATAAGCAACAATAAATACAATTGATACAATCAATGCCCAGAGTGCTTTTTGCGCGAGCTCCTGTCCGATAGAAGGACCAATTGTCTCAAATCGCTGCTCAACAAAGCCATATTCCTCTTCGCCAAAATTCGCAGTCAGTTCCCCAAGGACTTGCTGATGCTCTGCTTCAGTAATGGTACGAAATCTCAAAATCATTCCGTTGTCACCTGCAGGCTGGACTGCTACATCCCCTAGATCCATACCGTCTTGCAATACAGTTTGTACTTGCGTTCCTTCCGGCACTGACTGTAAAAATTCAATCTCCATCAAGGTTCCGCCTGTAAAATCAATACCAAGCCGCAGACCCCAGGTTGCTAATGACACAATAGCAATCACCATCGCAATACTTGAGAACATATACCAAATCTTTCGTTTTTGAATAATTGGAAAATTCATATTAGTTGTGTGATTCATCAGATTGCGCTCGTGCGCCAAACAACGCGTGATATGACCCAAGCTTACTTGCAGCTATCAAACGCATCAATGTGCGCGTAATAGTAATTGCTGAAAACATGCTAAAAATAATTCCAAGACTCAACGTCAAAGCAAATCCTTGAATAATTGATGTTCCAAACCATACCAGAATAGCCGCTGTGATCAATGACGAAATGTTTGAATCACGAATCGAGCTCCAAGCACGGTCAAAACCTTCCTCAACAGCCAATAACAATGGTTTGCCTTTTTTTAACTCCTCTTTGGTTCGTTCAAAAATAAGTACATTAGCATCAACTGCCATACCAATAGACAATAAAAATCCTGCGATGCCAGCTAAAGTCAACGTAACTGGAATCAACTCAAACAAACCAATCAAAATAACAGAATAAATTAACAATGCTATATCAGCCAATAACCCAGGCAGTCGATATACTAGCACCATAAAAATCATCACAAAAATCAATCCCCATAACCCTGCCGAAACGCTTCGAGTGACTGATGCCTGACCAAGTGTTGGCCCAACTTGTAATTGCGATACCAGCTCAATCGGTACCGGCAAAGCTCCTGCTTGCAATCGTTGCGCAAGTAATTTCGCTTCTTCAATAGTAAAGTCACCAGTTATTACAGCCTCACCATTCGTAATCTCAGACTGAACCACTGGAATACTAATCGCTTCACCATCTAAGAAAATTGCTACTGGCTTACCAAGATTCTTTTTAGTAATATCTGCAAACAAATCAGCACCTTGTTCGTTAAAATCAAGTGATACTTGTGGCGAACCAACTGTCTGATCAAATACCACGCGTGCGCTATCTAAATGCTTGCCCGACAATTCAGTGTTTTCCCACGGATCTTGCTCAAGAAATTCTGCAGCTGATTTTGTACGTAATAAAATATGCTGTCCATGGACTTCTTCTACCTGCTCACCTTCAACATCCACAAATCGTGACTCAATTCGTTGGATTACATGGTAACCAAAAACTGTTTTAATAGGTGCTGCAGACAGCTGCCCATCACCCAAATTATCAAATAATGCTGCATCAAACTCTGGAACAAAATCACCACGCCGCGCAAAACCAAGATCTCCTGCATTCTCAAGCACTGTCGGGTCTTCGCTAACTTCAGCTGCTACTGTTGCAAAATCCTCACCGGCCTGCAATCGCTTGATAACATCCTCAGCTCTCGTCGCAGCACTAATCTCTGACTCAGTAATCTCGGCTTGTTGCGCTGCTGTTAATTCAACAGACTCTGCAGTCACTTCTGCCTGTTCTTTAAATTCTAATAATGGCGTTTCACCAATTTGGTCAATCGCTTCATTGATATCAAAAATACCTGCCAATTCAACAATAACTCGGTAATTATCACCAACTGTATTTGTTTGTACCAATGGCTCAGAAACTCCTAATGCATTAACCCGTCGCTCAATAACATCCCGAACACCTTCCACAGCCTCAAGCTGATCCGCAACTGGCACTTCACTCACATCTGCTTCGTACACCAAGTGCGCGCCGCCTTGCAAATCAAGTCCCTGGTGAATGTAGTGTTTGTTAAACCAATTACTTGCAGGCACCCACCCCGGAAGTTGCGGGGCTACAACTCCGCCAAAAAATAATCCCAAAACCAAAATACCCACAAAATAGGCGATGAGTTCTAAAGCGCCGAAAAGACTGACCACACGCTGAAATTGCTCGTTAAGGTCGAAATGCCCGAT